>NZ_JALKFY010000250.1:0-250 GCF_023242985.1 Frankia sp. Mgl5
TAATGGAGCAGGCTGCTGCAGCAAACATTCCCATCATCGATGTAATCGGACCGCTCTTGCATACACTGCAAGATGTGCTCCACTCTTCACCGACCGGGAAACCGGGCTTGGTCCGGAGACTGGACGAAGAGTATTTCCGCAAGGTAGATGCAATCGAATTCGCCGTCAAATATGATGATGGCCGTGACCCGCGCGGCTTGCTGCGGGCTGATGTCGTGCTGATCGGCGTTTCCCGTACCTCCAAGACACC
>NZ_JALKFY010000251.1:0-250 GCF_023242985.1 Frankia sp. Mgl5
TCCCAGCGGTACCCTTCAGGCAGTTCCATTCGCGTTAAAATCGGCTTGATCTCATTCATCACGTCCGTAGCAGTGCGCTCCTTCACGTCTCCGCTAATCGTGACGGCACGGGAGAGGTCTCGATGCGGAATCTGCTGCAAGCTGAATGTCGGTTTAATTTCAGCAAGCTGGGCCAGTGGAATCTGCTCGCCGCGGGCATTAGCTATCGTCAAACGTTGGAAAAGAACGGATGGTTCAGCCTGCCCTTTAT
>NZ_JALKFY010000252.1:0-250 GCF_023242985.1 Frankia sp. Mgl5
GCAGTGGCGCGTGCCGTCGAGCGTCGCGCGCTTGCCGCCGTCGCGCCAGTCGAGTTCCCAGTCGTAGCCCTGCAGCGCGTCGTCCCAGTGCGCGTCGCGCAGGAAGCGCAGCCCGTGGCGCGCGTAGTCGAGGTGGCGCGGATCGCCGAAATGGCGGTACGCCATCGCGTAGTTGAAGACGAACCGGCAGGTGCTGACGAGGTGGCGCGACGTGCGGTTGTAGATGCTGCCGTCATCGCGGAAGTAATGG
>NZ_JALKFY010000253.1:0-250 GCF_023242985.1 Frankia sp. Mgl5
ATGGGGTGGCATGGTGAAAAAGCTGGCCGTATTTGCTTCGGGTAACGGCTCCAACTTTGAAGCAATTATTCAGGCAATCCAAGGTGGACGCTTGAATGGAGCGGAAGTGGCGCTGCTTGTGACCGATAAGCCAGCCGCCTATGCCGCTCAGCGGGCAGAAACGCATAAGATTCCCGTCTTTTGCTTCGATCCAAAAGCATACCCGGACAAAGCCGCGTTTGAAGCGGAAATCGTGGAACAACTGCAGCAT
>NZ_JALKFY010000254.1:0-249 GCF_023242985.1 Frankia sp. Mgl5
CTTTTGTTTCTTCCTGAATCTTTTCAATCAAGCTGGCAATGTTTGTGGTGGAATTGGCCGTCATTTCTGCCAGCTTGCGCACCTCATCGGCGACAACAGCAAAGCCCCGTCCTTGCTCGCCTGCACGAGCCGCCTCAATCGCGGCATTAAGCGCAAGCAGATTGGTCTGGCTGGCAATGTCGCTGATTACCTGCACGATGCTGGTAATCTCAGAGGAGCGTTCTTCCAAACGGCTCATTGATGCTGCCG
>NZ_JALKFY010000255.1:0-249 GCF_023242985.1 Frankia sp. Mgl5
TGCATACGCTGATCACGATTACTGCTCCTCGCGAAATTTTGCAGTTGCCATGCCTGTATCCCTCCCAAATCTTGCGCAGCTTGCTTGTCAGGTCGCCTCCCAAGCCAAGGCGCGCTGGTTGGCTCGGGAGGCTGAAGGCGCTAGGCAAGGCAGGGGTGCAAGTCTCGTTCGGCATGTTGCTGAACCTTTTGCGCGGCATTTGGGACTTATTTGCAAAGAAAATCGGCTGAATGGTTTTGGGGTATACGC
>NZ_JALKFY010000256.1:0-249 GCF_023242985.1 Frankia sp. Mgl5
TGCTTGACCAGTTGCTCCCTCCCCTGTTCCGTAATTCGTACCGCCCGACTTGTGGGTGCCTTGGCAATCCAGCCCAACTCAAAAAAACGCGAAGCAATGGCTGTTCCCAATGTACCGGCGAGGTGATGACGCCGTTCGCTCCAATCCAGACATGGTCGGGCAAATGCTCTCCGTTTCTGCCTGGTTTGCTCCAGATTGATGCCGAAACCGCGGCACCATTCTTCTCCTCTGGTCGTGATCTGATAATCC
>NZ_JALKFY010000257.1:0-249 GCF_023242985.1 Frankia sp. Mgl5
GTAACGAAGTCGCCAATCAGCGGCTTCAACCCGTCCTTAATCCTGGCATCCCAGAGAAAGCTTTTGTTGAAGCCGGCTGTGCCGATGATTTGTATGCCCGTCTCTCTGGCAATCTGTTGAACGGCTTCAACGTCCCTGCCGTAGTCCACCGCCGTGGCGTCAACGATCGTCTTGCCTCCGTGTTGTTTAAAATCGAGAACGTCCAGCTGCGATTTTTCCTTGTCGTCGAGCAGCAGATCATCAGCACCC
>NZ_JALKFY010000258.1:0-249 GCF_023242985.1 Frankia sp. Mgl5
GACTGTTCCCCATTCCGTTTGAAGGAGAAGCGGCACCGGGCGAAGCAGCGGCCAGCACCATCTGCGACTGCTGCAGCCCCTGAATGGACTGGGACATTTGCGCCAGCATCGAATTTGTTTGTGCGATCTGCTGCAGGGCTTGATTCATCGCTTGCTGCAGCTTCTCCACTGAGGCAGTGGCATTACCGTTTTTCAAGGCATTGGCTGCCTGCTGCAAGCGTTCCGCCATCTGTTGGGCTTCTTTGGAAT
>NZ_JALKFY010000259.1:0-249 GCF_023242985.1 Frankia sp. Mgl5
GGAGAAACACTCATGAAACGTTTGGTTACTGGAATGATTCTTACATCCGTCTTTACGCTTGCAATCCCGTTGGCTGGGTCGGGTATGGCGTTGGCTGCCGGGAAAACTCCTGCAGCTCCAACTGCTCCTGTCAAGCCTGTAGTAATCAAGGTACCTGCTGCCACCGCGGGCAAGCCTGCAGCAGGCAAAGCACCAGCAGCAAAACCTGCAGCAGCTAAACCGGCAGCAGCCCCGGCCAAAGCCCCGGTT
>NZ_JALKFY010000799.1:0-41016 GCF_023242985.1 Frankia sp. Mgl5
TCCGGAATACCGAAGATCGTCTTGATCCCCTCGGCCTCGAACAACTGGAGGATGCGCTCGTAGACTTTTACCGCCATATTCGCCCCTCTCGGCAATAATCGCGAATTCGCCACGGAGGCCACGGACGCCGTCATCACGGATGCCGTCAGCCTGCTTCGTGTTCGTGTTCGTGTTCGTGTTCGTGCGCGTTGCGGGCGAGGTGGCCTGGACGGGCACCACGCCCGGGTCGGTCAGTCGGTTCGCGGTGACCTCGGCTGGTCGACCCGGCCCCGGTTGTCGCCTCGCCGCCCAGCTCCGCCCGGCCGCGCGCGGCGGAGCGTCCTGTTCCGGGACGCCGCGTTCCAGGGTGCCGCCATCCCGGTCGCCGTGCTGCGGGTCGCGGTGATGTAGGTCGCCGTGGTCCGGTCCGTCGAGGGCCTGTGTTGGCCATCCGAACACCGCCTCAGGGAGGAAGGGTGTATGCAATATAGGTCGGAGGACCGTTTTGTTGCAAGACTCTTGCGGTGCTTCCGGGCAAAGTGTATGCAATAAAGGCCGGGTGTCGAGCCGACGCGACAGGGGGTCGCGGCTGCCGGCACCGCCGGCCGGTGACGCGCGCGGCCGGGTGACCCACACCGTCCGGCGCGGGTCGGTCCGGGCTGCGCAGGCCGGTCCGGGGCTCCGATGACGAGGTCGGTGAGCTCGCCGTCCGGCGTCTCCGGCCCGGCGCGGGCCACCCGGCGTGGGCCGCGCCGGTGGTCGCGTGCCACGCACCGCTCGCCACTCACCGCTCGCCGGGAACGGACAGAGCCGGGACTCGACGGAACGGAGCTTGTGATGACGGACGCGTTAGGCTGGAGACTGAAACTGGGTGTGGTCACGCCCTCGGTGAACACCGTGGTGCAGCCCGAGTATGACGACATGCGGCCGCGCGGAGTGACCAACCACATCGCGCGCATTCACATCCCCGACTGGGTCGTCAACAACGACGAGGACTTCGACGGGCTCGTACGGGACATCGACCGCAATGTCGACGACGCGGTCGGGTCCGTCCTGACCTGCGACCCGGCGTGCGTGGTGCTCGGGGTCTCCATCGAGGCGGTCTACGGCGACCCGAAGGCCGGCGAGGCGATCCGGGACCGGCTGCGGGCCAAGTTCGGCGAGGATCTTCAGCTCATCCACGCCGGAGACGCGATCCCCAGCGCGCTGCGGGCGGTCGGTGTCGAGGACGGGCCCATCAGCCTGATCACCCCCTATCAGCCGTCCTCGGAGCCGCATCTGCGTTCCTTCGTGGAGAGCCGCGGCTACGAGCTGCACACCGCGGTCCACCTGCGCAGTCCCACGGCGGTGCAGATCGCGCACACCTCGGGGGAGACCCTGCGGCGCGAGCTGAAGCGGCTCGCCGCCGACCGGCCGCGGGCGATCGTCCAGTTCGGCGCGAACATGTCCATGGGCCGGATCGCCGCGGAGGCCGAGCAGTGGCTCGAGCTTCCGGTGATCTCGGTCAACACGGCGACCTACTGGTACGCGCTGCGCAGCAACGGCGTCGACGACCAGGCGGAGGGCTTCGGGCAGCTCCTGGCCCACCACTGACGCCCGCCACTGCTGCCCGCGGCCGACGCCCGGTTGCCGCCCGTCGCTGATCACCGCCGTTGACCGCTGTCGCGATGGAGGCCCTGGAGGCACGAATGCCCCACGACTACCCGACGTTGTTCTCCCCGATCGCGCTGGGGCCGCGCACGGCCCGCAACCGGCTCTGGCTCGCCGCGCACGCCACCGAGTTCTCCACCGACGGCACCTTCGCCGACGCCAGCGCGGACTACTACGCCGAGCGGGCCCGTGGCGGGGTGGCCGTGATCACCATGGAGGCCATGGCGGTGCACCCGACCACCCGGCCCCGGCGCGGGGTGATCCTGGCCTACGAGGACGCGGTGGTGGACAGCTACCGCAAGGTCGCGGCCGCCGTCCAGCCGCACGGCACGCTGCTGATGGCCCAGCTGTGGCACCGCGGCCGGCAGACCGACGGCATCATCAGCCGGCTGCCCACCTGGGCGCCGAGCCCGGTGCCCGACACGGTGTACCGGGAGATCCCGCATGAGGTGACCCACCGGGAGATCGACGAGCTGGTCGCGCACTACGTCCTGGCGGCGCGGCACGCGATGGAGGGCGGTGTCGACGGCGTCGAGGTCCACGGGCTGGCGCACGGCTACCTGCTCGGCCAGTTCCTGTCCCCGGCCACGAACCACCGCACCGACGAGTACGGCGGCTCGTTCGAGGGGCGGATCCGCATAGTCCGCCGCATCGTCGAGGAGGTGCGCCAGGTCGTTCCCGCCGACCGGGTGCTCGGGATCCGGGTCAACAGCAACGACGGCCCCGGGCAGGGCCTCGACAACGCCGACTGGGTGCGCATCGCGACGGAGGTCGAGAGCTGGGGCGCCCTGGACTACATCTCCACCACCCAGGGCACCTACCTGGACCGGATGCAGATCTACGGCACCTCGGCGGCGCGGCCCGCCGGCTACGAGGTCGCCGACACCGCGAACATCACCCGCGCGGTCTCGCTGCCGGTCGTGGCCGTCGGGCGGATCACCACCCCGGAGATGGCCGAGGACATCCTCGCGAGCGGCCGGGCGCAGTTCGTCGGCATGGCCCGTCAGCTGATCGCCGATCCGCTGTGGGCGGTCAAGGCCGAGCAGGGGCGCCCGGACGACATCCGGCCCTGCGTCGGCGCGAACTGGTGCGTCGCCTCCTTCGCTCGCGGCCCGCTGGCGTGCATCCACAATCCGCAGGTCGGCCGGGAGCGGGAGTTCCGGCACGACGAGACCCGGCAGCGGCGTCGCCGGCGGGTCGCGGTCGTCGGTGGCGGTCCGGCCGGGCTGCGTGCCGCGCTGACCGCCGCCGAGCTCGGCCACGAGGTCACCCTCTTCGAGCAGGACGACACCCTCGGCGGCCAGGTCAACCTGATCGCGCGGGCACCGTCCTACCGGGAGTGGACCGGGGTGACCGACTGGCTGATCACCCAGCTGGCCCGGACCGACGTCGCGGTCCAGCTCAAGCACCGGGCCACGGCCGACGAGCTGGTCGGCCGGTTCGAGGCGGTCGTGGTCGCCACCGGGTCCACGCCGCTGCGCCACGGCTGGACGGCTCGCCGTCCCGAACGGTGGGCCCGGGACGCCGCGGCGCTACCCGGTTCGGACCAGTGGAACGTCTACACCCCGGTGGAGATCCTCACCGGAGGCGTCGACCTGCCGAACCGGATCCTGATCGTCGACGACACCGGCGACCGCCAGGCGTTCGTCACCGCCGAGTACCTGGCCCAGCGCCGCCACGAGGTGCACGTGATCTCGCAGTACCCCCAGCTCGGGCATGCCTTCGCCGACGGTCATGATCTTCCGTTCGCGTTCGGGCAGCTGCGGCGCTCCGGGGTCACCTTCACGCCGAACGTCGAGGTGCGCGCCATCGACGAGGACACCGTCACCCTGGTCGACGTCTTCACCGGTGAGACCTCCCAGCTGTCCGACGTCGACGGTGTCGTGCTCGTTCTCGGCAACGCCGTCAACGACCTGCTCGCCCGTGAGCTCGACGGCACCGGTCTCGACGTCCACCTGGTCGGCGACGCGCAGGCGCCGCGGCGCATCTTCAACGCGATCTGGGAAGCCGACACCGCGGCCCGAAAAATCTGACCGAGCCAAGTGGAAAGCTGAGGAGACCAGTGGACAACGGAGAAGTGCACGGGCCGTTGACGGGATGCCGTGTTCTCGAGCTCGGTTCATTGATCGCCGGCCCGTTCTGCGGGCAGCTTCTGGGCGACTTCGGCGCGGAAGTCATCAAGATAGAGGACCCCGCCGGGGGCGACCCGATGCGCAACTGGGGCAGCCAGGCACCGGGCGGACTGTCGCTCACCTGGCCGATCATCGCCCGCAACAAGAAGTCCATCACCTGTGACCTGCGGGACGCCCGCGGCCAGGAACTGGTACGGCGGCTCGCGGCGCACGCGGACGTGCTCGTGGAGAACTTCCGCCCCGGCACCCTGGAACGCTGGAACCTCGGGTACGACACTCTTTCGAGTATCAATCCGGGGCTCGTCCTGGTCCGGGTCACCGGCTACGGGCAGGACGGCCCGTACGCGAACCGGGCGGGCTTCGGTTCCATCGGGGAGGCGATGGGCGGCATCCGCTACACGACCGGGAATCCGGACCGCCCGCCGAGCCGCACCGGCATCTCGCTCGGCGACTCGCTGGCGGGCACGTTCGCGGCGCTCGGAACGGTCATGGCGCTGCTCAACCGGGAGCGCAGCGGCCGCGGGCAGGTCGTCGACTCCGCCATCTACGAGGCCGTGCTGGCGCTGATGGAGGCCCTGGTGCCGGAATGGGAGCTGGCCGACTTCCGGCGCGAGCGCACCGGCTCCATCCTGCCGGGGGTCGCGCCCAGCAACGTCTACACCACCGCGGACGGTGCGGAGATCCTGATCGCGGCGAACCGGGACACCATCTTCACCCGCCTCTGCGACGTCATGGGCAGCCCCGAGCTGGCGACGAACCCGCACTTCGACACGCACCACGGGCGCGGCGAGAATCTCGAGGAGCTCGACAAGATCATCGGCGAGTGGACCGCGACCCAGCCCTCGGACCAGCTCCTCGACCGTCTGCACGAGGCGGGTGTCCCGGCTGGCCGGATCTACACCGCGGCCGACATGGTCACCGACGCGCACTTTAAAGCGCGCAAGGCCGTCGTCCGGCTGCTGCACGACCGCCTCGGCGAGTTCCCGATGCAGAACGTCGCGCCGCGGCTGTCCGCCACGCCGGGCGGCATCCGCTCGCTCGGCCCGGAGCTCGGCGAGCACAACGAGACCGTCTACGGTGGCCTGCTCGGCCTCAGCCCCGCCGACCGCGAACAGCTCGTCGCCGACGGCATCATCTGACCGGCACCAGCCGAACCCCGGAACGGAGTACCGCGTGGCCATCACGATCTGCGAGGTAGGCCCGCGTGACGGCCTGCAGAACGAAAAGACGCTGCTTCCGACCGGGACCAAGGTGGAGCTGATCCGGCGCGCCGTCGCCGGCGGCGTGCGCCGGATCGAGGCGACGGCGTTCGTGCACCCGAAGCGGGTGCCACAGATGGCCGACGCCGAACAGGTGATGGCGCAGGTCCCCCGCGACGGCGGGGTCTCCTACATCGGCCTGGTCCTGAACCGGCGGGGATTCGAACGCGCCCTGCGGGCGGGCGTCGACGAGGTCAACATGGTCGTCCTCGCCACCGAGACGTTCAGCGAACGCAACCAGGGGATGACCGTCGAGGCGAGCCTGCGCGCCTGGTCGGAGATCGCGGAACTGGCGCACCAGGCCGGCGTCCGGGCGTCCGTCACGCTCTCCGCCGCGTTCGGCTGCCCGTTCGAAGGCGAGGTCAGCCCGGAGCGGATCCGGGACCTGGCCCGCCGGGTCGTCGAGTCGGGCCCCGCGGAGATCGCCCTGGCCGACACCATCGGTGTCGGGGTGCCCACGCAGGTCACCGAGCTGGTGGCGGCCGTCCGTGACGTCGCCCCCGGCGTCGCCCTGCGGTGCCACTTCCACAACACCCGCAACACCGGCTACGCCAACGCCGTGGCCGCGGTCAGTTCCGGGGTGGAGACTCTCGACGCCAGTGCCGGGGGCATCGGGGGCTGCCCGTTCGCCCCGGCGGCCACCGGCAACATCGCCACCGAGGACCTCGTCTACCTGCTCGACCGGATGGGCGTCCCGACCGGTGTGGATCTCGGCCAGCTCGCGGACACCGGCCGCTGGATCGGCGCGCAGCTCGGGACCGACGTGCCGGCGCTGCTCGGCCGCGCCGGTACGTTTCCCGAACCACGTCCGTAGCCGCGGTTGTCGGATGTCAGCTGACAGTGATTCGGACCTGCTGACGACCGAGTCCTGGGACGATCACCGAGCCGGGTTCGTGTCGCGGTAGCCGGACCGGGGCATGCCTTGCCGGGAAATCTGCCGGGACAACTGCTTCCCGCAGATGGAGGCCTGGGTTAGTTTTTCTACCATGGGGGACGCGTTTGTAAGCCACACGTCGGACATGGCCGGGTACCCGCGGACCCGATCGTTCGTCCGAGCGGCGATGGACGCGGTCGCCCGTGCCGGTTACGTTCCGGTTGACATGTCGCTCTTCCCGGCGGGCAGTGAGACTCCTGAGGAATACTGCCGGCGCAGGGTGGGAACGTGCGATGTCTACGTCGGAGTCATCGGGTTTCGGTACGGCAGCCTTGTTCCCGACACGGACATCTCGTACACGGAGCTCGAGTTCGACTCGGCGACCGAGAGCGGCATCCCTCGGTTGCTCTTCCTCCTCGACGAGGAGGCTCCGCTGCCGCCCAGCATGGTGGATCGTGACCAGTCGCGCGTATGCTTCTTCCGGGAGCGACTGAACAAAGCGGGGATCGTGACCGTCAAGTTCGGGTCGGCGGAGGACCTGGACGGGAAGATCCTGCATGCGCTGCACTCGTTGGCACGGCTCGGTGGCGGGTATCCGGACGGCGTGCCCGGCGTGGCCGGAGTGCGTTCCGATTCGGTAGCCGAGAACCTCCTCCGTTACCGGGAGGGCCTGGTACGACGTTATCGTCGCCTCGAGCTCGAGGTACTCACACCGACCGATCACGAAGAACAGCCGCCGGTGATGCTCCGGTCGATCTTCATTCCTCCCGCGGTGCGGCCGGATGCACCCCCACCGGAGCTGCCCAAGGAGCTGTGGCACCGGCTGCTCGACGACGGCGAGATCGAACGGTCCGAACTCCCGGAGGGTTTCGATGCCGAACGGCTCGCGAAGCAGCGCGCCGTCTACCGGGAGCAACCGGTGCGACCGGTCCTCGAGGTGCTCGGCGATCCCGGCGCTCGGCGGACGGTCATCCTGGGTGATCCCGGTTCGGGAAAGTCGACGCTGACCCGCTACCTCGCGCTGTCGCTGCTCGCCGGGCCGCTGCCGGACCCCCTGCGTAGGCTTGAGGGCTGGCTCCCGTTTCTGGTGGAGCTGCGGGCCTACGCCAGCCGACGGCGCGACCTGCCGACGTTCCTCGACTACCTGGACGACCTGCACCACACCGAGAACCTGGGCATCCCGGCGGATCAGCTGGAGCGGCTGCTCGAGTCGGAAGGCCGCGTCGTCGTGGTCTTCGACGGGCTCGACGAGATTTTCGATCCGCGTGAGCGCGACGTGGTCGGCCGGCAGATCGCGGCCTTCGCGGAGCGTTTTCCGCGGGCCCGCGTCGTCGTCACGTCGCGTGTGATCGGTTACGGCCGCCGGGTTCTCGCGGACGCGGATTTCGCGCACTTCACCCTGCAGGAGCTCTCGGTCCAGGAGATCCGTGCGTTCGTGCGGAGGTGGTACGAGATCGCGCTGCCCGACCAGCCGACGGAGGCGACCCGGAGACGTAACCGCCTGTGGCAGGCCATAGACGAATCGTCATCCATCCGCGAGCTGGCCGGAAATCCTCTCCTGCTGACCGTCTTGGCCATCATCGGCCGCCGCCAGGAGCTGCCCCGGGAACGGCGTGCCGTCTACGCGCACGCCGCAGCTGTTCTGGTCGACCGCTGGGATGTGAACCGCTACCTGGTCGACTCGCGGGTCGACACGGGTTACCTCGACGTCGACGACAAGAAGGAACTGCTGCGACGGGTAGCCGGTCGCATGCAGTCGGGCCGGTCCGGGCTCGGTGGCAACCACATCCGCGGCGCCGATCTGATCAGGGAGTTCAGTCGGTACCTCCGCGACCGGTACGAGCTCGACGAACCGGAGGCGAAGCGGGTCGCCACGACGATGCTCGCGCAGTTCCGTGAGCGGAACTTCATCCTCACCCTGTACGGCGCGGAGGTGTATGGCTTCGTCCACCGGGCGTTTCTCGAGTACTTCTGCGCGGACGACATCGTCCAGCGGTTTCAGAACAAGCGCGAGCTGACGCCGGAGGACCTGGTTCAGGGAATTGTCGGGCGGCGCTGGTCCGATTCGGCGTGGCAGGAGGTTCTCCTCCTGGTCGCGTCGATGGTTGATGACAGGTTCACGGCGCGGATGGTGGAGTACCTGGTCCGTGAGGCGAACCCGGTCTGGAGTCTGGCGGCCTGGGACCAGTCGGTGACCCGTGCCACGCCGGACGCGCACCTCCCACAGAATCTGGTGCTTGCCGCGCGCTGTGTCGCCGACGTCCGGAGTTCTGCTGCCTCGGCGGGTAATGGGGCTCTCCTGCTGAACGTGCTGCTCGCGATGCTCGAATGGGTCGGGGACTACAACGGAGTGCCGCTGGCCTCCCGGTCCGCGCTGGCGGCCTTCGCCCAGGACGAAGTCCTTCCCGTCGTCGCCTCGACCGGCATCCGGTGGCCGAGCCGTGCTCAGTTCCGGCGGTGGCACGAGGCGGGATGGCCCGGCGAGCCGTGGACCGGCCCGGGAACGACCTCGGTTCTGGCCAGCCTCTTCGCCGACGACGAGGCTGTGCGGCGCCAGGTCATGACGGCGGCCGCGTTGGACCCGAGCTGGGAAATCCGCGAGGACGCGGTCCGCGGAGCGGCGCGGGCCTGGCCGGGGCATCCGGATCTGTATTCACTTCTGCATGAGTATGCGGTCCAGGACGCGGACGACGACGTTGTTACCGCCGGGCTGCAGACCTTACGGGAACACTGGCCCGACGAGACCGCGACCCGTGTGTTGCACTGGGAGCTCGCCGAGAGTTCTCGGAGCGATCAGGTTCGGGAAACGGCACTCACCGCACTGCTGGAGACCTGGCCGCAGGAGCCAGGCCTGCGAGACCTCGCTCTTCGCCTGGCGATGGACGACACGACCGCAACGACGGACATCCGTGCGGCGGCGCTGGCCGCGCTGCTGACCCGGTGGCCGCCGGACGAGGATCTCGTCGTCGTCCTGCGCGAACGAGCGGAACGCGATCCTGATCCGGACATGCGGACGGCTGCGCTGCGTGGTTTCGCCGAGGTATCGCAAGATCATGATCGGGTTGCCGACCTTGCGGAGCGGCTTGTCGGCAGCGACGTTCATCCGGATGTGCGGGGCGAGGCACTGGAGGTCCTGTCCATGCTTCCCCGGGCTGACGATCTCCTTCTCCCCGTGGTTGCCGTCGCCGCGCGGTCCGACCGCAGCTCGGGTGTGCGGACGGCGGCACTCCACATCCTGGTCGGGCGGTTGGCGGCCGAAGCGGAAGCGATGGCTGCCGTACTGGATCTCGCCGCGGGTGACCGTGATCCCAAGGTGCGCGAGGCCGCCATCCGCGGCCTGGAGGGAGGCTGGCTGTCCGTCCGGGACGGGTTCGGCGTGCTCGCTCGGCTGGCCACCTCAGACGAGGGCGCCGAAGCCCGCGCCGCCGCCCTGGCTGTGCTCGCCGAGACCTGGCCCGACGACCCACGGACGGCTCCGATCCTCCGGGCCTGTGCCATGCGTGACGGGCATCTCGACGTCCGCTTCGCGGCCATGACCGCGCTTTTCGGTGAACTGGACGATGATCCGTGGATCGGTCGCGTCGTCCGGCGTGGGGTTCTGCCTGTACTGGCCACCGACCACCATGGTGAGCTGCAGGATGTTGCCACCGAGGTGATCATTTCTGCTTTCGTCGACCGGCCGGCGGAGGACGTGGCGCTGCTGAGGGAGATCCTCACCCAGTCACCGTTCAGCGGGTTCGAATCGGCCGTGGTGACAATGCTCTTCGATGAAACGGACGAAGCGGATGAAGTAGACGAGGCGACCGACGACGACAGCGGTAGCGGGATCGCTCGGTCGTTGTCCGCAGCGGTAAACCTGCTTCCTCGCCTGTCGGACATCTCCGCGCGGTTGACGATCGTGAGATATCTGGCGAAGCGATGCGCAGATCATCCCGAGCCGGGGCCGATCCTACGCGCCACGGCCGCCGCTGACAGTGATGACAGCGTTCGCCGGGCGGCCATAGAGGCGATCGGCCGATGGCAGCGGGATGATCCCCCGACGCGTCAGTTCATCCGGTCGAGGGCCGTCCACGACGCGGATGCGAAGATCCGGATCATTGCGCTTCAGGCGGTGGTGGTCGGCTGGCCGGAGGATCAGGGGCTGTTTGACTGGCTGCGATGGCGCGGGGCGGCCGACGCCGACTGGACCGTGCGCAGGGCGGTGGTCCGCCTTGTGGCCCGGCACTGGGGCGATCACGCCGAAACCTTGCGGTGGCTGCGGCATCGAGCGCGCGCCGACGGTCACTTCGTGGTCCAGGAGTCTGCTGTAATCGCGGTGGCGGCACACCAACACGACCGGGCGGCCACGGACGCCTGGTTGCGTTCCTGCGCCGTCCGGCATCCCGGGGCCTGGGAACGAGCCGCCGCCCTCACCGCGTGCGCGCGCCGGGGCCGAGCCGACAGCTCCGTGCTGGCATGGTTGCTTCGGCGTGCCGTCGCCGACAGCAGCCATATCGTTCGAGGCCGGGCGCTCACCGAGATCCTGCTCGGCTGGCCGGACGATCCGGCCGGGTACGACCTGCTCCTCGACCGGCTCACCGTGGACGACGCGTCCGAGGTTCGCGAGGTGGCTGTCGGGCTCCTGACCCGGGCGGCGAAGCGCGTGCCGGGTGCCAGAGAGCGTCTGCAGGATTCGGCGCTGAACGACGTCAGTGGCAAGGTGCGGCGTGTGGCAGCCGAAGCGGTCGTGGATCGATGGTGGCGGGATCCGGCACTCCGGCCATGGCTCGAGGAGGTCGCCGCCACGCACGCGGACCCGGCGGTCCGGTCCGCCGCGTACACCGGATGTGCCGCAGCGCGCTGGATCGGTGGCGACCCGGACCTGTACGGATGGCTCGGCGCACAGGCGGCGCTGGACGGCGACCCGGCCGTCCGGATGCGCATCATGGAGATGGTCTCCGAGAACCACCCCCAGTACGGCCGAAGCATCGCCTTGGCGGCAGCCGACGATCCGCACTGGCAGGTGCGGAAGGCGGCGGTGGGCATCCTGGCCGACGGCCGGGACGACCCTGAGCACCTGCGGTGGTTGCGAGAGCGGGCCCGACACGACTCAGACCAAGAGGTCCGGCGAGCGGCTCTGGGCGCGCTGGGCGACGTGGCTGACACCATGCCGGAGACGGGTGACCTGCTGCGCGAGCTGGCGGGGACGGACCCGCATCGAGCAGTGCGCATGCAGGCGATCGACAGCCTCGGCGATCGCGCTACCAGCGACGCGGGCGCCCTGACGACACTGCGGGACCTGGCGGAGACCGATAGCGATTGGCGAGTCCGCAAGGCGGCGGTGGCCGCGGTCGCGCGCAACGCGAACGACTGGAGGCCGGTGCGGATCTGGTTGCGGAAGGTCGCTGAGACCGACGCCGACGGCGATGTGCGCACCGAGGCGCTGTCCGCCGTCTGCAGTAACGATCACGTTGAGGTCGACACGTTGGAGTGGGTGCTCGGTAGGGCGCGCAGTGAGGTCGACGACGACGTGCGAATGAAGATTCTCACCGAGCTGGTGGATAATTGGCCGTCGAAGCCGGAAGTGGTGCGGTATCTACGTAAATGTGCTGAGGACGACCCGAACCCGGATATGCGGGCGGACGCGCTCGACGCCTTCATGACGGGGACCTACGCGGATCCGTCGCGCGGAGAATGGTTGTTTCGCCGCGTGGTTGCCGATCCCGCGGAAGAGGTTCGGGAAGCGGCGGTCCGAGCGGCGATCCGCTGTGCCGAGCAGGCTGGGCCAGTCGGGTGGTTGCGGGTATGCGCGGCCGATGACCGGAGGCAGGCCGTCCGCCGTGCCGCATTGTTCGCGGTCGTGCGGACCTGGCACGATGAAGCCATCGTGCCGTGGCTGCTGTCCAGATTCGAGGAGGAACGCAGCACCGAGCTTCAGCGGGAGATCGCTGTCCTGCTCGTGACCGGATGGCCGTTCCACCCCGATGTCCAGGACCGGCTCAGGGATGTCGCCGGCCGGAACGACGGACCCCCCTCGCCGGCGGTGCGTGCACTGGTGAGTGACCTTGACGAGGCCTGGTGAGCTCAGAGCCCGGGTGAACCTGCCACGACCTACCGGCCGGCGTTGTTGTCCGCAGGGGTGACCGGGGCGCGCTCCGGTAGAGCACAGCCGATCCCGAAAGCGATCAGGGTCGTGCTGAGGGTGATGGCGAGATCGGTGGGTGTCGACGGAGCCGTCAGGCCCATCGCCGACAGCGCGAGAACGGCGAAGAGCCCGGCGACGCAGCCGGCCGGGACGAGGCGCAATCCACGTCGCCATGGTGCAGCCGGCCGCCCGTGCCGTCGCCCAGGCAACAGGCCCATCGCGAGTAGCAGTCCGGCCAGCGCGAACAGGCCTAGGCCGAACAGGCCGTAGGCCGAAAACAGCGACCCGTGAACGTCCGCGCGTCCGTTCTCGGCGGCCACCATGGTGAGATCGGTGTCGCGGATCTCCACCCGGACCGGTAGCGAGCCACTGACCCGTCGAGTGAGGCCTCGCAGGTCGAGATCGACGGTCCAGGTTGCCGCGCCGCGTGCCGGGACGGTCGTGCGCACCCGGGTGTCGTAGCCGAAGAAGGTGATGCCGAACACCGTTCCGCTCAGCCGCACCGCATCGACCTCGAGCGCCGACCCGCCGAGGTTCTCCACGCCGACGACCAGACGGGTCGCGGCTGACGAGTCCAGGACGACGTCACCATCGAGTGGTTGGCCATCGATGGTGACGGACAGCCGTGTCGTATTGTCGTTCTCCGCCCAGGCCGTGGGTGCGAAGAATACCCCGAGCCATGTCATGCAGATGACAAGGGTGGCGAGGAGGCGGCATTTTAGTGTCGTTGTCGGCCCGTGCGATCCGGACATCACATCTCCCCTCCTGGCCGGTAGGACGCCGAATCGGATGTTACGCTGGCCGGGATGTCGGCGGTCCTTCACCGTAATCGTATTGGTGGCGGGCGCCGTTCGGATGGCGCACTTCGGGTGCCATGCCGCGGCCGAACTCCACTCCTGGGTGTGTGGGCGATCACTGGCCTGCGTGTCCTGGGGATCGCGGCCGGCTTTCGCGATACTGGAAAATTATTCCCGGGGGACGGTGGATGGTGGGCGGGCGACGTGCCGCTGGAATGCGCGGAAAACCGTGGGCTCTCCGCGTTCTCCTTCTCGCGCTCGCGGCGCTGTTCTGCGGCGTAGCCGGTGGGGTGCCGCCGGCCGCCGGTACGTCCGTGTCGGCCTCGGCTGTCGACACCGTTCCGCCGGCAGCGCTGTCCTCCGCCAAACCACCATCGTCCGATCCGCTGCCGTCGGAGCCGCGGCCATCAATGCCCGCGCCGGCGCCTGAGCCGTCCACGGTGCCGGCGCCGCCGCCAGCGGGCTCCGGGGCAGCGCCACCGGCCGGTACCGCCGAGCCGGCCCCGGATGCGCCGGACACGCCTGCGGGCACGACCGCACTTGGTGGGGGCGGGTCGGGAGACGACAGCGAGACGACCGCGCCGGGCCCGCCGACCGCCTCGCCGTCATGCGTGCCCGCAACGCCGGTGCCGAGGGGGAGTGGCTGCCCGCCGACCACCCCGGGCGGGACCACCGGCCCCGGAAAGACCTCCAGCCCCGGCGAAAGCACCGGCCCCACCTCGAGTCCGTCCTGCGGGGCCGGCCGGGGGTCGGGTCCGCCTGCGGTACCGCAGGCGAACTGCGGCGGCACTGTCGTCTGTCCGAGCCTCGGCCGGCCGTTCGACACGCTGCCCCTGCCCGGCTGCCCGCCGGACGACTCTGGTGACGGCGGCCAGCCCGGCGGCGGGGGCGGCAGCGGTGGAGCGGGCAGCGGCGCGGGGGGCAGCGGCGGCAGTGATGGCGGCGGAGCCCCCGTCGTGCGCTGTGACGACGGCTCGTGGGCCCGGACGGCCGGAGACTGCCCGATCCGGCGCGTCCAGTGCCCGAACACCCCGGTCAGCGTGGCCGTGGGGGAGCCGTGCCCGCGGCCGGCGCCGACCCGGCCCGCGCCCGTCGCCTGCTGGGACGGCTCCACCGCGCCCAGCACCGCCGCCTGCCCACCCGGGCGCACGTTCTGCCCGGGCGGCGTCACTGTCCCGCTCGGGAGCAGGTGCGCCGAGCCGGCCGAGGCGGCGAAGTGCCCGCCGGGCACGGCGCGCGTCCTCGGCGCCTGCACCCCGATCGCCCGGCCGGGTTCGCCGCCACCACCGCCCGGCGTCCCCGTCGCGCGCGAGCCCGAACCCGGGGAGCTGCGCTTCGACCGGTACGTGCTGGCCGCCGGCGACCTCCTCTACGCGCAGGGCGCCGGCTGCACCCCGGGCGCGGAGACGACCCTGACCGCCGGCGGCGAGCTCGTCGGGCGCACCGTCGCCGACCAGGACGGCCGTTTCGAGACCGTGGTGCGCTTCGCGAGCTTCCGTCCCGGCCACCGGCAGGTCGCCGCGGACTGCGGCGCCCACCTCGCCTCCGGCGTCGACATGATGCTGGTCTCCGCGGACACGAGTGCCTCCGTCCCGTCGGTGGCGCTGCCGTTCCTGCTCGCGTTCGGGTCCCTCGCCGTCCACCGCCAGACGGCCCCCCTGCGCGGCCGTCGCCCCCGGCGGCGGCAGCTGCACCGCCCCCGGCGGCGGCAGTCGTAGCGGGTGACAGTGAGCTCGTCCAGCCTCGGTGGATCCGATGGGTTCGACGGCGCCGATCCGGTGCGGGTCGGGCCGTACCGGCTGCTGCGCCGGCTCGGCGCGGGCGGCATGGGCACCGTCTACCTCGGGCTGAACGGTTCCGGGCGGCAGGTGGCGGTCAAGCTCGTCCGGCCCGACCTGGCGCGGGTCGCCGAGTTCCGCGAGCGGCTGAAACGGGAGGCGGACAGCGCCCGGCGGGTCGCCCGGTTCTGCACCGCGGCGGTGCTCGACGTGAACGTCACCGCCGACGTGCCCTACCTGGTCACCGAGTTCGTGGACGGCCCGACGCTGGCCGAGGTGGTGCGGGAGCGCGGGCCGCTGCATCCCGCCGAGCTGCACCAGCTCGCCGCCAGCATGGCCACCGCGCTGATGGCGATCCACCGCGCCGGCATCGTCCACCGCGACCTCAAGCCCAGCAACATCGTGCTCTCCCGGCTCGGCCCGAAGGTCATCGACTTCGGCATCGCCCGCGCGCTCGACACGGCGTCCGTCCTGAGCGGGGAGCACCCCGTCGGCACCCCCGCGCTGATGGCCCCCGAGCAGGCCCGCGGCGACACGATCACCTCCGCGGCGGACGTCTTCGCCTGGGGCGGGGTGCTCGTGTACGCGGCCACCGGCCGCTACCCGTTCGGCACCGGCCCGGCCGCCGCGCTGCTCTACCGCACGGTCAACGACACCCCCACGCTCGACGGCTTCGAGGACTCCCTGCGTCCGCTGGTCGAGGAGGCGATGCGCAAGGCCCCGGCCGATCGGCCCACCGCCGAGCAGCTCTACGCCCGGCTGCTCGACATGCGCGTGGACGAGGCCGAAGTACCCCTGGGGCCCCCGCTCGCCGAGGTCACCGCGCTCGTCCAGCCGGTCGCGCCCGGGACGCCTGGAACACCTGGGACGCCTGGAACAGCCGGGAATCCGCCGCCGCCGTCATCGTCGTCGGTGGAGACGCAGGCCGTCCCGCCGACCCCGGTTACCGTTCTGTCCCCGCACGGCTCGCCGGCACCGGCACCGGCGCCGTCCACGGCCGGTCGCGTCGGAACGGCTGGGCGGCCCAAAGCGGCGGGGCGAGCCAGCGCGGATGGCCGGAGCCGGAGCAGGCGGAGCCGAGGCGGGTGGCGCGGGATGGCCCTGCTCGCGGCGATCCTCGCCGCGGTCATCGCGACGGTCGTGCTCGTCGTGGTCGACAACCGTGGCGCGCCCAGCCCGACCGGCGTGCCCGAGCAGGTCGCGGCCAGGGCGCTGCGGCTGCAGTTCCAGGACCGTCCACTCGCCCGCCGGCTCGCGCTCGCGGCCTACCACGCCGCGCCGGAGTCGGCGTCCACCCGCAACGCGGTGATCGGTCTGTTCGCGGCCGACGTCGACCCGGTGGTGGCCCCGCTGGGCAGCCGCGTCCTGAGCGCCGCCCTGCGTCCCGACGGCCGGCTGCTCGCCGCCGGGACGGAAGCCGGGACCATCGAGCTCTGGGATCTCACCGACCTCGCCCATCCCGTCCACGCCGGCACCATTTCCGGGGTCGGTGACTGGGTCTACTCGGTGGCCTTCAACCCGGGCGGGAACCTGCTCGCGGCCGGTGTCGGCGACGGAGCCGTCCGGCTGTGGGACGTGACCGACCCCGCCCACGCCGGCGCGCTCGCCACCATCGCGTTCCACCGCGACCGGGTGCGCTCCGTCGCCTTCGCCCCGGACGGCGGCACCCTCGCCTCCGGCGGCGACGACGGCCAGGTCGGCCTGTGGGCGGTGACCGACCCGGCCCATCCGCAGCGGCGGTCGGCGACCGACGGCGCCGTCGCCGGAATCCGGTCGCTCGCGTTCTCCCCGCGCGGCGGCCTGCTGGCCCTCGCCGGTGACGACGGCTCCGTCCGGCTGTGGAACGTCGCCGATCCGGCGCGGCCCGCCACCAGCTCCACCCTGCGCGGCACCGGCCGCACGGTGCAGTCCGTCGCCTTCTCCGCCGACAGCTCGATCCTCGCCGCCGGCGGCATCGACGGCGCCGTGCACACCTGGCGGGCCGACGGCCCGGGATCGGTCGTCGACCTCGGCTCCACCCCCGGCGGCGTCGGCGGGGTGACCAGCGTCGCCTTCAGCCCCGACAGCGCCATCCTGGTCTCGGCCAGCGAGGACGAGACCGTCCGGCTCACCGACATCTCCGCCCCGGCGGACCCCGTCCTGCTCACCGACCTGCGCGGCCACACGAAGGCGGTGAGCGCGGCGATGTTCGTCCCCGGTGGGCGGACCGTCGTGTCGGCCGGCGGCGACGGCTCCGTCCGACTGTGGACGGTCGACCCATCGGTGCTCACCCGCAACGCCTGCGCCGACCCGGCGAACCAGATCGGCTCCAAGGAGTGGTACGCCAACTTCCCACACCTGCCCTACGCCCCGCCCTGCCCCTGACAGGTTGCTTCGGATTGGGTGGCACCCCCACCCCCCACCCCCCACCGCCTCCCGACATGCCCTGATTTACCGCTATTGCGAAAAGCGACACAAGTAGTTATGCGCACCGGCTCCCGCCGTCGGGTGAAGTGTGGCCGTTGAAAGAGCCCTGGCTGTCACTCGATCGCCACGGTTCCTCGGCTGCCGTGAATGGCGGCCGGGTTGGTGCGAATACTTATAGGAGGAGAACCTCACCATCTGGACCGGTGATCCAACATTCGACGTGTGGGAGGTTCACTTCCCGCGCTGGTCTCCGCCGCGGGAGACTTGTCCACGCTGTAGCGTCCGCCGGGGCTTCACAGGAGTGGATCGGGTGCGGGCCGCACGGCCGGATCACCCGGGGATGGAGAGATCATGGCGACGTCCGGGCGGATCACCACACCGTTCACCGCCGAGTCCACCGCGGCCGAGGTCGCGGCCGGGATCGATCTCGGTGGCCGCCGCGTCGTGGTGACCGGCGCGTCGTCCGGCATCGGGGTCGAGACGGCCCGGGCGCTGGCCGGGGCGGGCGCCGAGGTCACCCTTGCCGTCCGCGATGTCGAGGCGGGCCGGCGGACCGGCGACGAGATCGTGGCCGCCACGGGTAACAAGGAGATCCATGTGGCGCCGCTGGATCTCGCCGACCGGGCATCGGTCGCCGCGTTCGTCGCCGGCTGGGACGGCCCGCTGCACATCCTGGTGAACAACGCCGGTGTGATGGCCACCCCCGAGCTGCGCACGCCGGAGGGCTGGGAGCTGCAGTTCGCGACCAACCACCTCGGTCATTTCGCGGTGGCTTCCGGCCTGCGTGGCGCGCTGGCGGCGGCCGGGGGCGCGCGGGTGGTGTCGGTCAGCTCGAGCGGGCACCTGCGCTCGCCGGTGGTCTTCTCCGACATCCACTTCCGTGAGCGCGCCTACGAGCCGTGGGCGGCGTACGGCCAGTCCAAGACCGCGAACGTGCTGTTCGCGGTCGAGGCGACCAGGCGCTGGGCCGACGACGGCATCACCGTGAACGCGCTGATGCCGGGGGCGATCGCCACCAGGCTGCAGCGCCATATCAGCACCGAGGATCTCGACCGGCTCCGTGGCCAGATCAACGCCCCGGCTCTGGTCTGGAAATCCGTCGAGCAGGGCGCCGCGACCTCGGTGCTGCTCGCGACCTCGCCGCTGCTGGACGGGCTCGGCGGCCGGTACTTCGAGGACTGCAACGAGGCGCTCCCGAACACTCCGGGTGTCCGGGGCGGTGTGGCCGCCTACGCCCTCGACCCCGAGGCCGCGGCCCGGCTCTGGGACGTCACCGTCGACACGCTCACCTGAGAACCCGGGCGGTCCGCGGGCGGCCGCCGCGCCAGGATGTCTACTTCTGGTCGCTTTCCGTAGCCATCCGGGTATCCCTGCCCGGCTCGGGGCAAGAGGAGGGGATGGGACGCGGCCCGGCGACGGCGCTGGCCGCGGCCCGCCTGAAGGCGGTGAACGTGATGGTCGACGCGTCCGCGCCGCCGGCCGATCCACCGCGGACGGTACCGCGCCAGGCGGCGGCCGGCAGCGGCTTCTTCTGGCCGGCGGTGGTGATCAGCGCGCTGCTGGTCGTCGGATCGGCGGTCGTCGCGGTCGCCCTGCCGGCCCGGCCGGCACTTCTCACCGTCCGCCTGATCATGATCTTCTGTCTGCTGCTGGGCGGCGGGACCTGCGTGGTGACGGGCCTGCGCCGGCGCGGCGCGGAACGCGCGTGGCGGCTGCTGGTCGCGGGGATGGTGCTGGGCATCGGCGCCGGTGCGGCGGAGATGTTCCCGGCCATGGCCAGCCGCGGGCCACCGGTCCCGCGGCAGGACGCGTCCTCGCTCGCCTACCTGATCCCGCAGGCGTTCGGGCTGGCCGGAGTGCTGTGCTACCCGACCGACCCGTTCGACCTGTCGCTGCGGCCGCCGGGGCGGGGCCGCGACCGCCGCTGGTACGTGATCACGATCATGGACGGCCTGATCGTGGCCGGCGCGGTGACGCTGCTGGCCTGGATCGCCATCCTCGAGGACGCGATCGCGGCGCGGGGGCCGCTGGGTGACGGGCCCATCTACTCGATCGTCCTGTCCGCCAACACCCTGATCATCGCCGTGGTGGTGATCCTGGTCGCGGTGTTCCGCCAGCCGCGCTCCGGTGGTGGCCTGAGCCTGCTGATCATGGGGCTGCTCACCGTCACCGCCTCGATCGCCAGTTACATGGCGGTGGTCGTCCGTGGTGGGACGGACGTCCCGCGGCTGCTGGACCTGCTGCTGATCGCCGGGCCGCTGCTGGTCGGGCTGGCGGCGCTGGCGCCGGAGACGTCCCGGCCGGGGCGCGCCGCCGTGGACGGGAGCGGTGACACGTTCGTCCCCTCGCGGCGCCGGCGGTGGCACGCGATGCTGCCGTACCTGCCGCTGGCCGCGGCCGGCGTCGCGACGCTGCTCGAGCTCTCCGGGGAGGATCTCGCCCAGCAGGAGGAGATCTGGGCGCTGCTCGCCCTGCTGCTGATCGCGCTGCTCCGGCAGATGACCACGATGAGCGACAACATCCGCCTGCTCGGCCAGGTGGAGGAGAAGCAGCGCCAGCTGCACCACCAGGCGTTCCACGACCCGCTCACCGGGCTCGCGAACCGCGCCCTGTTCAGCGAACGGCTCGACTCGGCGCTGCGCCGGCGTGACCTGGGCACCGGACGTCTCGCGGTGCTGTTCTGCGACCTGGACGGATTCAAGCGGGTCAACGATGAGTTCGGGCACGCCGCCGGCGACGACCTGCTGCGGGTGACCGCCCGTCGGCTGGCCGGGTGCGTGCGGCCGGCGGACACGGTCGCCCGGCTCGGCGGGGACGAGTTCGCGATCCTGCTGGACGCCGATGCCGAGGACCCCGGATCGGTCGGGCGGCGGCTCGCCGCCGCGGTGCGGGCGCCGATCCGGCTCGCCGACACCACGTTCACCGTCGCGGCCAGCACCGGCCTCGTCGTCGTCGACCCGGCCGCCGGGCCCGTCACCGCGGACGCCCTGCTGCACCGCGCCGACCTGGCCATGTACGCGGCGAAAGCCCAGGGGGACGGGCGGCAGACGGTGTACACCCCCGATCTCGCCGTGCCGCGCTCGGGCTCCGCGCTGCGGGCCGCGCTCGATGCCGCGGCCCGTGGTGAGCCCGCCGACGGCCGGCTCGCCGTGACCTACCGGCCCATCATCGACCTCACCACCGCCACCCCGGTAGCCCACGAGGCGCGCCTCGCCTGGGTACACCCCGACCTCGGCGCCACCCGGCTGCTCCCCGCCGACGACGCCCTCGGCCTGGTGCCGGCCGTGGACCGGATCCTGCTGCGCGCCGCCTGCTGCGCGGACGGGTCGGGCCGTCCGCTGCCCGTGCACGTCACGATCTCCGCCCGCCGGGCCGGCCAGCCGACCCTCGTCGACGACGTCGCCGCCGCGCTGCGGGCGGCGGACCTGCCGCCCGCCGGCCTCGTCCTCCAGATCCGCCCCACTCCGCGCGCCGCCGGCCCGGCCGACTTCGGTGACGTGGTCAGCCGCGTCCGCGCCAGCGGGGTCCGGATCGGGCTCGCCGAGATCGGGGGACCGGACACCCTGATCGACACCGCCATCGGCATTCTCGGCAGTGCCCCGGTGGACATGATCACCGTCCATTCCGACCTCACCGCGACCTGGACGGCTCCCGGCCGCGATGATCCGGCCGCGGCCCTCGCCCGCACCGGCCTCGCGACTCTGATCGGTCTCGGCATCACCGTGGTCGCCGACGGGGTGGACGGCCCGGCCACCGCGGCCCGCCTGCGGGAACGCGGCTGCCGGCTGGCCTTCGGTGATCCCTGCGGTCGTGCCTTCCTGCCAAACCCGCTCCCGCGCGCCGCCGCGGCCGATCATGCCGATCCCCGGCATGCCGACCGCCGTCACGCCGACCGGTGCCGATCGCCGTGACGGCCAGCGCTCGTCGCGGGCCGCCGCCCCGGCCGGTGATCGGCCCGGGAAATCGCATCAAGCGTGCTGGAGGAGGACAGAATGTCGCATCGTTCCGATCCTGTGCTGGAGCCCGATCCTGTGCTGGACGCCCCCTTCGGGGCCGAGCCGGAGCCGGACGCGCTCATCCAGGCGGCCATGCGCTGGCATTTCTCGCCGGAGACGGGATCGCCGTTCTGGCTGCGGACGGCGGAGACCTTCGATTTCGACCCGCGCCGCGACGTGCGCACGTTCGCCGATCTCGCGCGCTTCCCCAACGTTGTGAACCAGTTCCGCGACGTCCGGGTGCAGGATCTCATCCCGCGCGGCTACGGGCCCGACCCGGACGTGGTCGGCGTCTACGAGAGCGGTGGGACGACCGGGGCGCCCAAGCGGGTGGTCATCCTGGAGGACTGGATGCGGCGCCTGGTGGCGAACTCACAGGACCTCAGCGACCGGCGCGGTGTCCCCAACGGCGTCGGCTGGCTGTCCGTGGTGCCGAGCGGCCCGCACGTGTTCGGCGAGTTCGTCGGCCGGCAGGCACGGCAGCGCGGCTCGGTACGTTTCACCGTCGACCTCGATCCGCGCTGGGTCCGCAAGGTGCTCGCGGACGGCCGTCCCGAGGAGGCCGAACGCTACGCCGAGCACGTGATCGACCAGGCCGGGCGCATCCTCGAGACCCAGGACATCGGGGTGCTCGTGACGACGCCGCCGCTGCTGGAACGGCTCGCGCGCCGCGACGACCTCGTGAAACTCGTCAACGAACACGTGCGGGTGATCTCCTGGGGCGGCGCGCACATGGACGCCGACACCCGGTCGATCCTCCGGGACGAGGTCTTCCCCGAGATCCAGATCTACGGCGTGTACGGCAGCACGATGGTGCTCGGCGCGGCGCACGAGCGGCTCGGCCTGACCGCCGACGACCCGTGCGTCTTCGACCCGTACTCGCCGTACATCTCGTTCGAGGTCGTCGACCCGCAGACCCGCCGTCCGGTCGGGTACGGCGAGCGCGGCCAGGTGATCATGCATCACATCAGCAGGAACGCCCTGCTGCCCAACAACCTCGAACGCGACCTGGCGACCCGGATCGAACCGCCGCCCGGGCAGATGGGGGACTCGGTCGCCGACGTCGGCCCGGTGGCGGTCTTCGACGACGAGCCGCTCATCGAGGGGGTCTACTGATGGCCGACCTGATCGATCTCGACGCGCTCGGCCCCGCCGGCCCGTACCGGGCCCGCAACCGGGAGACGATCCCCGACGTCACCGGGCGGCCCGTCGCCGAGCTGAGCCTGGTACCGAGCCTGTTCGTGCGGCGCGGGATGGCCGCCCTGCACCGGGCCGACACCCTGCCCGCCGACCGCCGCGCCGCCGCGCTCGCCCACGCCGGCCAGATCTTCGCCACCGGGGTCATCGACGGGATGTCCCGTGACGAGTACGAGCACACGGTCACCAGGGTGTGCGGCCTGCCGATCTCCGTCGTGCGGGCCGCGACCGACGCGGTCGCGCTCGCCGCCCAGGAGGCGTACACCTCGGCCGACGCCGCCCGGCCGGCCGCGGCCGTCGACGACTGGCACGACCCGTTGACCAGGCAGGGGCGGGCGCTGTGGACCCGGCGCGGGAACGTCTTCGCGGTGCACGCGGCGGGCAACCATCCCGCGGTGCACTCGCTGTGGCTGGAGGCGCTCGCGCTCGGCTACCGGGTGGCCGTCCGGCCGTCGCGGCGCGAGCCGTTCACCCCGCACCGGCTGATCCTCGCCCTGCGCGAGGCCGGCTTCCCCGACGACTCGGTGCTGCTGCTGCCCACCGACCACCGGGTCGCCGACGAGATCATCGACGGTGCGGAGCTGGCGATGGCCTACGGCGGGGACGACGTCGTCGCCAGGTACGGCCGGGACCCACGGGTGCTCACGCAGGGCCCAGGCCGGACCAAGATCCTGCTCGACGACCCGGACTGGCGCTCCCACCTGGACGTCGTCGTCGACTCCGTCAGCCACGAGGGCGGGGTCGCCTGCGTCAACACCACCGCCGTGTTCGTCGCCGGCGACCCGGCGCCGGTCGCCGCGGCCCTCGCCGAGCGGCTGGCGACCATTCCGACGCTGCCGCCGGAGGACGAGAAGGCCGTCCTGCCGGTGCGGGGCGCCGCGGCCGCCCACGCCGTCGAGCGCTACCTGCTCGACCACGCCGGCGACGCGCGGATGCCGCTGGGCGGCGACGGCGTGGCCGACGAGCTGGGCGACGGCAGCGCCGCCCTGCGCCCGGCGGTGCTCCAGCTGGACCGGCCGGACGCGCCCCAGGCCGGCATCGAGCTGCCTTTCCCCTGCGTGTGGGTGGCGCCGTGGTCCCGCGAGGACGGCGTCGGACCGGTGCGGGGCTCCCTCGTCCTCACCGCGATCACCGCGGACGACGCGCTCCTGGACGAGCTGGTCGCGGAGCCGACGATCAGCAACGTCTACATCGGCGACCACCCGACCTACTGGATCCGGCCGGGCATCCCGCATGACCGCTATCTCGGCGAGTTCCTCATGCGGACGAAGGCCATGATCCGTGCCTGAGTCGGGGGCGCCGGCGTGGCCCGCAGGGCGGGGCCGGTCGCCGGGGCCGGTCTGGCCGGCCTGGCCGGCGGGGTCACCCGGGGACCGTCTCCCGGGCCGTCGCCGGCACCTCGTCGGGCGCGTCAGTGGGCGCGTCGGCGACCGGGCGCCAGGTACCGTCCGTGTCGGCCCAGCCGTGGCCCCGGTCGTAGGCGGCGTTGAGCTCGGCGGTCAGGCGTGAGCCCCGCTCGGGCAGGGTCAGCCCGTGGTCTTCGGCGTGTTCCCTCAGCCACGCGCGGACGTCGGTCGCGGACGCCGTCTGGTGCGGGCGGCGTGGCCGGGAGCGGGACGGCACCGGGCGTTTCGGAGCGCTCTCCGGCGCCGGTGGCGCAATAGCGTCGTTCTTCTCCACGTCCGTCCACGCCGTGTCTATCTTGGCCGTTCGGGCGATGGCCACCGTCTCGCCGTACTCCGCGTACTCGCCGAGCACGGACGCTATTTCGTCGCGGCATTCGTCGCACACGTCGAGCCGCACCAGCCTGCCGTCGTAGGCGAGCACCGCGGTCCTGGTGGCAGCGATCCTCTCCGTACCGTGGTTCCCGACGTTGTCGCACCAGACGTTGATGAGCGATATTACTTCGCGTGCCATCAGAAAGACCCCTCTTCGTGTTCGGACGCCCATCGTCCGGGTGTTTCCGGACACCAGCCTAGTGGGGTCGAAGAAGGGTGGCAAATGGAGTATGGATCGTACTGTTCGCATGTCGGTCAAACCGATAGGCGGCGCCGCGGAATACCGTTGGCCGTCGCCGCCGGGTAGAGCCGGCGTGGGGGGTTCTGCCAGTGCCTGGTCGGGCAGGGACTCCCACCCGCGCGTGCCAGCCTGTTCGCTGGAAGCGCGCAGCGCGCAGCGCGCAGGCGCGCGGCGCGGTGCGCACGCCCCTCGAGGGCGGGCCACGGGCCGCCCCACTGGGGCGGCCATCCCTCGACGAGTACTCGGAAGAGATCTATGCGAGCGACATACATGTACGGTGCCGGCGACGTGCGGATCGCCGACGTCGGCGACCCGGCGCTGGAGCAGCCGACCGACGCGCTGGTGCGCGTCGTGCTGGCGTGTATCTGCGGCAGCGACCTGCACCCATATCACAGCCTGGCGGCAACCCCGGCGGGCGTCCCGATGGGCCACGAGTTCATCGGCGTCGTCGAGGAGGTCGGCGGCGAGGTGTCGACGCTGCGCGCCGGCGACCTCGTCATCGCCCCGTTCGCCTGGTCGGACGGCACCTGCGAGTTCTGCCTTGAGGGCCTGCACACCTCGTGCCGCACCGGCGGGTTCTTCGCGGCCGGCGGCGTCGGCGGCGGCCAGGCCGAGGCGATACGCGTCCCGCAGGCCGACGGCACCCTGGTGAAGGTCCCGGTGCCCGAGGACTCCGCCCTCCTGCCGTCCCTGCTGACCCTCTCGGACGTGTTCGGAACCGGCTACCACGCCGCCGTCCGGGCCGGCGTGAACCCGCGCACCACGGTCACCGTCATCGGTGACGGCGCCGTCGGGCTGATGGCGGTGCTCTCGGCTCGCCGGCTCGGCGCGGAGCAGATCATCCTGATGGGGCGGCACAAGGCCCGCACCGACCTCGGCCTCGAGTTCGGCGCGACGGACGTCGTCGCCGAGCGCGGCGAGGAGGGCGTCGCCCGGGTGCGGGAGCTCACCGGCGGCGACGGCAGCCACGCGGTGCTCGAGGCCGTCGGCTACCGGGCCGCCTACGACCAGGCCCTCGGTGTGGTCCGGCCGGGTGGCGTGATCAGCCGGGTCGGCGTGCCCCAGTACGCCGACGCGCCGATCGGCTTCCCCAGCCTCTTCGGCCGCAACATCACCCTCACCGGGGGCCCGGCGCCGGTCCGGGCCTACATCGAGACGCTGCTGCCCGCCGTCCTCGACGGGGAGGTCGAGCCCGGCAAGGTCTTCGACCGCACCGTCTCCCTCGAGGACGTCCCCGCCGGCTACCGCGCGATGGACGACCGCAAGGCCCTCAAGGTCCTCGTCCGCCCGTAGCGGCCGCCCCGGGGCCGGGCCCGCCACGCCACCGGGGGTTCAGGCCTCGCCGGTGGCGTGGCCGGCTTCGGTGTGGCCGGTCTCGTCGACGGTGGCCGCCCAGCTCGCGAGCAGCCGGAGCGAGTCGCTCGTCGGCGACCCGGGCTCGGCACTGTAGATGATCATGGTGAGTCCCGGGTCGCCGGGGAACTCCATGGCCTCGAAGGCCAGGTCCAGGGCGCCGACCACGGGATGGCACAACCGCTTCGCGCCGGTGCGGTGGAAACGCACGTCGTGCGCCGCCCACCGGGTGCGGAACGTCTCACTGCGGGTCGAGAGCTCACCGATCAGGTCACTGAGGGCCCGGTCGTAGGGGGATCGGCCGGCCTCGGCCCGCAGGATCGCCACGATGTCGTTGGCCGCGCGTTCCCAGTCGGTGAAGAACTCCCTCGCGCGCGGGTTGAGGAAGGCGAACCGGGCGCTGTTCGCGGGGCGCACCGGATCGGCCAGCATCTCCGAGTAGAGCTCCTGGCCGAGCGGGTTGGCGGCGAGGAGATCCATCCGGCCGTTGCGCACCCAGGCCGGCGCCGCGGTGACGGCGTCCAGGATGCGCTGGATGCCCGGCCGGACCCGCTGGGGGCTGCGGCGGCGGGCGCCCGGCGCGGCGTTCGCGGCCCGCGCCAGGTCGAACAGGTGCGCCCGCTCGGCCTCGTCGAGCTGCAGGGCGCGGGCGATCGCGTCCAGCACGCCGTCGGAGGCGCCGGGCAGGCTGCCGCGCTCCAGGCGGGTGTAGTAGTCCACGCTCACGCCGGCGAGGAGCGCGACCTCCTCCCGGCGCAGGCCCGGCACCCGCCGGTGCCCGCCGTAGCTCGGCAGTCCCGCCTGCCCCGGCGTGAGCCTCGCCCGCCGCGAGGCCAGGAACTCACGGATCTGCTCCCGGTTATCCACCCCGCCCACGGTAGGCGGGGCGCCGCGGGTCAGGGAGGCCCTGCCGGTACCCGGGTCGGCCGGGCCTGCCCCGTCCGGCGCCCCGCGGCTCCGCCATCACCTGCGGGGCTCCGTCAGGGCCCCGTCATCACCGGCCGAGCGCCGTCAAGGCCGCGTCAGGCGCACGCCACCCGGTCGCTGCGGCGGCTGTCGACGCCGCCGTCCTCCACCGCGCTGGTGCACTGGGTGAAGATGACCAGCACCAGCTCGGGAGTCCGGGTGCCGCCCGCGAGGATTTCCACGCTCTGGCTCCGCCCGGTGAAGGTGAGCTTCGTCCTCCCGTCGGAACCGCCCTCCTGGAAGAACTTGTAACCGGCGCCCGGCAGCGCCTGCCGGTAAAAGGCGAGGGCCGCGGCCGGGGTGACGCCGGCGAGGTTGAGGGTCGCGTCGGTCGGCTTGCTGTCGGACACGGTCACCGTCGCCCCCGGGGGAAACGGGAAATCCGCGGGAATGATGCCGGTACGCGGATCGGCGGCGGCCGACGCGGTGGGTGCGGCGGCCGCGACCGTGACCGCCGGGGCCGGTGTCGCCGAACCCCCGGTCAGGTTGTCCGGGACGTCGGTCGCCCAGGTGTGCGGCACCTCGCTGGCGCTGGACGCGCCTGCCGTGGCCGAGCCGTCGTCCGCGCCGCCCCCGCCGCACGCGGTGAGCAGCAGCGCCAGCCCCACTCCTGCGCAGGCCATCGCGCTCCGCAGGCGCAGCTTTCCGATCCGCATTGATCCCCCGTTTCAAGACCGTATGATCAGTACACGGTCTTGTCAGCTTGCCATCCGGCCCGCAATTCATCCGAGACGTCATCCCCGACGCCGCTCGTGAAAATACGCGTACTCCGACCGAAGTGGCGCGCCAGAATGTCCGGATGACAGCGGGGATCCTAGGATACGGGTTTGCGGCCGGCAACCGAGCGCGCGTCGCTCAGGTCCGTGCGACCTCCCGCGCATCGTCGTCCCGGGAGCCGGCCTGGCGGGTGGCGCCGCGCTGGCCGGGGACGGCGTCGATCAGCTCCCGGGTGTACTCGCTGCGCGGCGAGCCGAACACCGCGGCGACGGAGCCGGACTCGACCTGCCGGCCGCGGTTGAGCACCGACACCGTGTGCGAGATCCGCGCGACGACGGCCAGATCGTGCGAGACGAACAGGTAGCTGAGGCCGAGGCGCTCCTGCAGGTCGGTCAGCAGCGCGAGGATCTGTTCCTGCACGGAGACGTCGAGCGCCGACACCGGCTCGTCGAGCAGCACCAGCTCGGGGGAGAGGGCGAGCGCGCGGGCGATGGCGACCCGCTGGCGCTGGCCGCCGGACAGCTCCGCCGGCAGCCGGTCGAGGTAGGAGCCGGGCAGCGCCACCTGGTCGAGCAGCTCCAGCGCGCGGGCCGTGCGGGTGCGCCGGTCGCCGATCCGGAACGACACCAGCGGCTCGGTGATGCTCTGCCCGACGGTGAAGCGCGGGTCGAGCGAGGCGTACGGGTTCTGGTGGACGAGCTGGACCTTGCGGCGCAGCAACCGGGTCTGCTTCCAGCCCAGGCCGGTGATGTCGACGCCGTCGAGGCTGACCCGTCCGTCGGTCGCCTGCTCGAAGCCGAACGCGATGCGCAGCATCGTGGTCTTGCCGGAGCCGGACTCGCCGACGAGCGCGTGCGTGCGCCCGCGGGCCACCTCGACCGACACCCCGTCCAGGGCGAGGAACGAGCCGGCCTGCCGGCCCGGCAGCGGGTAGCGCTTGGAGACGTTCTCCAGCCGGATCACCGGGTCCGGGGTGGCCACCTGCTCGGGTGGAAGCTGGAAGCGGGGCACGATCTGGCCGCCGTGGGCCAGACCGGGCGCGGCCGCGATGAGTCGCTTGGTGTAGTCCCGCGCCGGGCTCACCAGGATGTCGCCCGGTGGGCCCTGCTCGACGATCTCCCCGTCCTGCAGGACGACCACGCGGTCACCGCGGTCGGCCGCGACGGCGAGGTCGTGCGTGATGATCAGCAGCGAGATCCCGGACTCGCGGACGAGCCCTTCGAGGTGGTCGAGGATCCTGCGCTGCACCGTCACGTCGAGGGCGCTGGTCGGCTCGTCGGCGATGATCAGGCGGGGCCGGCCGGCCAGGGCGATCCCGATGAGCACGCGCTGGCGCAGGCCACCGGACAGTTCGTGCGGGTACTGACGGGCGCGCAGCCGCGGGTTGTCGACGCCGGCCTGCGCGAGGAACTCGAGCACCTCGGCGTCGAGATCGTCGCCGCCCACCCCGCGCAGCCGGATCGCCTCGGCGACCTGCCCGCCGATGCGGCGGGTGGGGTTGAGCCCGACCATCGGGTCCTGCGGCACCAGCCCGACGACCCGGCCGCGCAGCTCACGCAGGACCTTCTCTCTGGCCCCGACGATCTCGACCGGCCGCCGGCCGCGCTCGTCGAGGTCCAGACGGTCGTCGAGCGCCGGGCCGTCGACATCGTCGGGGCTCGGGCCGGTGTGGAGGAGGACGCTGCCGGCGGTGACCCGGGCGCTGTCGGGCAGCAGGCCGATGATCGTGTTCGCGATCGTGGACTTGCCCGAGCCCGACTCGCCGACGAGGGCGACGATCTCCCCGGACCCGATCGACAGGTCCACGCCGCGCACGGCGGGCGCCGTCCGGCGGCGGCGGACGTAGCCGACGTGGAGATCCCGGATCGTCACCAGTGGGCTGACCAGCGGGCTTGTCGGCGGGCTCGTCAGTTGGCTCGTTCCGGCCGTCATCGCTCGAGCTCCTGGAGGGTCTTCGAGATGTGGTTGAGGCTCAGCACCGTCATGGCGACGAACAGCCCGGGGAGCAGCGAGACCCACGGAGCGGTGATGAGGTAGTTGCGGCCGGCGGAGATGAGGGTGCCCCACTCGGCGGTCGGCGGCGCCGCGCCGAAGCCCAGGAAGCTCAGCGACGCGATCGCGATGATCGCGACGCCCGTGTCCAGGACGGCGAGCACGGCGACCGGGCCCCACGAGTTCGGCAGCACGTGGCGCAGCAGCACCCGCAGCCAGGACGCCCCCCCGCCACGCGCCGCCTCGACGTAGGGCAGGGTCTTCACCCGCAGCACCTCGGCGCGGGTGGTGCGGGCGAATCCCGGCACGATGCCGACGCCGACGGCGACGGCGACCGGCACCGTGCCGAAGCCCAGGGCCGTGACGATGGACAGCGCCATCAGCAGGCTCGGGATGGCCAGCAGCACGTCGACGCCCCGCATGAGCAGCGCGTCGACGAGACCACCGAAGAAGCCGGCGATCACGCCGAGCGCGAGTCCGGCCACGATCGCGATCCCGAGCGCGATCAGGGTGGCCTTGATCGTCAGTGCCGAGCCGTGCAGCATGCGGGACCACAGGTCGCGGCCGAGCTCGTCGGTGCCGAACAGGTGGCCGACACCCGGGCCGACCAGCCGGTCGGCCGGCGCGGTCGCGTAGGGATCGTGCGAGGTGAACAGGCCCGGTGCGAAGGCCGTCACCACCACGAAGGCGATGAACAGCACCGCGATCACGAATCCCGGCCTGGAACCGAGGGTCCGCAGGCTCGCGGCGAGGTTGGCTCGCCGTCCGCCGGGCTGGGACTCGTCGAGCAGCGCCTCGTCGAGCAGCGCCTCGCCGGCGGCGCGGCCGGCTCCGGTGGTGACCGGATCCGTTCCGGTGGTGACCGGGCCGGCTCCGGTGCTGACCGGATCCGCTCCGGCGGTGGCCGGGTCGGCTCCGGCGGCCGGGCTGGCGATGTGGGCAGCCGAGACGGTCACGATGAGGCCACCTTCCGCCGGCCCTGCGCGATGCGGGGGTCCAGCAACGGATAGAGCAGATCGACCACGAGGTTGACGAAGACGAAGACGGCGGCCGCCAGCGAGACGATCGCGAGGACCACCGGAACGTCCTGCGCCAGCACCGCTTCCTGGGCGAGCTTGCCGAGGCCGTTGCGGGAGAACACCGTCTCGACGACGATTGCGCTGGTGACGGTCAGGCCGACCAGGACGCCGAGGATGGTCAGGGCGGGCAGCAGCGCGTTGCGGAAGCCGTGCCGCCACTGCACCGCCGCCCGGGAGAGGCCCTTTGCGCGCGCCGTCACGATGTAGGGCTGGCGGAGCGTGTCGTCGAAGCTGCGCATCAGCACCTGCGCGAGCATCGAGGCCGTCAGCAGCGAGATCGTGATGGACGGCATCACCAGCGACTTCCAGCCCTTCACCCCGGTGGCCGGCAGCCAGCCGAGGTTGAACGACAGCAGCTGGATCAGCAGCAGCGCGATGAAGAACTGGGGGAACGAGGCCCCGAACGAGGGCAGCCGGGTCAGGAACAGCCGGGCCGGCCGCCACCGCACGTAGGAGGCCAGGTAGGCCAGCGCCATCCCGGCCACGAGCGAGAGTGCGGCGGCGGTGATGCTCAGCGCGACCGTGGGGCCCAGCCGGTCGCCGATGAGGTCGGCGACCGGCTGCTGCTTGGAGATCGAGTCACCGAAGTCTCCGTGCAGGAAGCCCCACAGGTGGGAGAAGTACTGATTCAGGACCGGACGGTCCAGCCCGTACTGGGCCATCGCGGTGTCGAGCTGCTCAGGGGTGAGCTTGTCGGTCTCGATCCCCGCCGCTCCCAGTTGCAGGGCGACCGGATCGCTCGGCAGCAGGTAGAGGACCGCGAAGGTCACGGTGTAGGCCGCCCAGAGCACGACGAGCGCCTGGGCGAACCGACCGAGGACGTACCGAGTCATCAGAGTTCTCCTACTGCTGCTTCCACACGTCGTTGAGCTTCAGGAAGCTCTCCGACGTGAACGCGAAGCCGTGGACCTGGCTGCTGACCCCCGCGTACTGCACCCGCTCGAACTGCGGGAACGACACGCCCTGGTCGATGAGCAGGTTCTGCAGGTCGGCGTAGGCCTGCTTGGTCGTCTCCGCGTCGGTGGTCTGCGCCGCCTTGGCGAACAGCCCGGTGAGCTTCGCCAGGGTCTCCGGGGTCGTCGCGTTCGTCGCGAGCGCCTTGGAGTTGGCGTGGGCCGGGTCGAGGATGAACTGCAGCGCACCCGGGTCGGCCCGGGTGAAGTAGCTGCCGGCCAGGTCGTAGTCGCCGTTCTTGTACTTCGCGGGAAGCTCGGCCGTCGTCGTGGTGTCGAGCACGAGGTCGATGCCGACCTGCTTGAGCTGGTCCTGGATGAGCTCGGAACCGACGTTGAACGTGGTGGTCGGCGTCTTCAGCGTGAGCTTCTGGTTGTCCTTGTAGCGGTAGCCGTCGGGGCCGAGCTTCCAGCCGGCCTGGTCGAGCAGCTTGCCCGCGCCCGCCGGGTCGTGGCGGAGCTTGTCGGCCTGCGACACGAAGTACGGCGTCGTCGAGTTGAAGGCGCCGGTCACGACCGGGTAGTCGGCACCGAACACCGTCTTGGCGTAGCTCTCGAGGTCGAACGCCTTGTACAGCGCCTTGCGGACGTTGAGGTCCGCCAGTGGGTGACCCGCGCTCACGTTGGGGAAGAACACGGACGCCGGGCCCGGCAGCGGCCGGGACTCGACGACGTCACCCGACTTCTCGATCAGCTCGCGGTCCTCGACCGTGAAGGGGTTACGCGGCCAGGCGATGTCGACGGTGCCGCTGAGCAGGTTGCCGGTGCGGACGCTGTCCTCGGCGACGTAGCTGAACTCGACCGTGTCGAGGTGGGCCTCGCCGGTGTTCTCCGACAGCGCCGAACCCCACGCGTAGCCCGGCCGCCGCTTGAGGGTGGTGAGCTCGTTGGGCTTGTAGCTCTCCAGCGTGAACGCCCCGGAGGCGACGTAGTCGCCGAGGCAGCGCTCCTTGGAGGTCTTCTTGTACGACGCCGGCGAGATGATCGCCAGGTTGGTCGTCGAGGTGGCCTGCAGGAACGAGGCGTTCGGCGTCGAGAAGAAGATCTTGACAGTGCTCGGGTCGACGACCTCGCTGTGGTCGTAGCCGAGGATGTAGCTGGCGCCGTAGGCCGTGCCTCCGGTCTCCTCCACGACGCTCTTGTCGCCGTCGAAGTTGGCCTTGACCGCCGCGGCGTCGAGCGGGGTGCCGTCGCTGAAGGTGACGCCGTCACGCAGGTGGAAGGTGTATTCCTTCCCGTCCGCGCTGATCTCCCACTTCTCGGCGAGCCAGGGCTTGATCTCGCCGGTCTTGGGGTCCTGGTCGGTCAGGGAGTCGGCGACGTTGCGGATCACCGTGCGGTGCTCGATCCAGTAGGTCTGGAACGGGTCGAGGCACGTGAACACCGGGTTGTCGGGGAAGAAGGCGACCTTCAGAGTCCCACCGGCTACCGGCGTCCCCGCGGTGTCGCCGGCGGCACCGTCATCATCGCCGGAGGAGCCACACGCGGCCAGGCCCAGCGCGGCCGTGACGGCAAGGGCCATGGCAGCCAGGCCAGGCCGGTGCGAGTGAAGGCGTCGTTTCATCGTTTCGTTTCTTTTCTTTCTCTAGGGATGGGACCAGTCGTCATCGGGACTCCTGGTCGAGCAGCCGGCGGCCGGCGGCAAGCAGGGCGGTGTCCTCCTGCGGCGGGTGGACCCGCACGCACAGGACGTCACGGAGGAGGCGCTCGAACGGCTGGTGCCGGGTGAGCGCCGGGTTGCCCAGCGCGGCGACCGCGGTGTTGACCGCGGCGATCGACGAGCGGGCGATCTGGATCTTCAGCAGCGACAGCTGCGGCAGGTGACCGGTGTCGCCGGCCTCGGCGCGCAGGAGCGCGCCGAACAGGAGGGTCTCGGCCTGGGCGATCTGCGCGTCGATCTCGCCCGCGACGGCCTGGATGCGTTCGGTCGTCGCGATCGGGCGGCCGAGGGCGGTGGGCACCCGCTCGCGGGCGAATCGCACGAAGGCACTGCGGGCGGCCCGGGCGACACCGACGTAGAGCGCCGGGTGGCCGAAGCTGCCGATGCCCGCCGCCGCGGCGGGGTCCCGGTACACGCCGTCGGGACCGCGCGGGATCTCGACGAACGCCTCGAACGGCAGCCGGACGTCCTCGTAGACGACGTCATGGGTGTTGGACGCCCGCAGGCCGAGGTGGTCCCACGTGTCGACCCAGGTGATGCCGGGCTGTTCGGCCGGGACGATCACATGGCCGACGCGGGGCCGGTCAGGGTCGCCGGAAGGCTCGTCGGCGACCGCCCACACGACGTGGTAGGCGAGCGCGGTGCCGCCGGTGGCGTACGCCTTGTGGCCGTTGAGCACCCAGCCGTCGGCGGTGCGGGTCGCCGTCGTCCTCGGCAGGCCGCCGCGGGCCGGGGCGCCGAGCTCGGGCTCGGCGCGGACGGCGTTGGCGAGCGTCGGCCCCTCGGCGCTGCGGCGCAGGAAGTCGGCGTAGTACGCCTCGGGCCAGTGGCCGCCGGCCGCCTGCGCCTGGTGGGTGCCGAGATTGTTCGCGGCGAGCAGCGCGACGGAGGCGTCGCCCTCGCCGAGGGCAACGAGAACGCGGGCGGTGTCCACGAGCCCGAGGCCGGGTCCGCCGTACTGCGTGCCCACGGTCGCGGTCAGCAGCCCGGCGCGGTGCGCGGCCCCCAGGCCCCTGACCGGGATCTCGCCCGTGCGGTCGTAGGCGGGCGCGACCGCGGCGATCTCGTCCGTGACGGCCGCCAGCGCCTCCGGAGACAGATCGGGGCGGACCAGCTCGGGCGTGTGCACCGCCGTCGTCATCGCAGGCCGGCCAGCGCGGCGGGGTCGAAACCGGGGGTGAGGGCGCCGGGATGGGCGTCCTGCAGAGTGCCGCGCTGCCCGGTGGCGGCGCGGTGCGCCAGCTCCTGGCGGACGAGGGGGAGGATGTGCTGGCCGTAGTCGACGGCGTCGGCGAGGGTGTCGTAGCCCCGGATCGAGACCAGGCTGGCGCCCTGGTCGACATAGTCGAGGATGGCGGCCGCGACGGTCTCCGGGCTCCCGACGAGGGCGGTGGAGGCGCCGGCCGCGTTGGTCGCGGCCGCGGTGCGGGTCCACAGCGCGCGGTCGTAGATCTCGGCCCGCTGGGCGAAGTCCAGGGCGCGCTGCGAGCCGACGTTCTGCGGGGCGCCGGTCAGGAAACGGGCCGGAGGACCGCCGGCGCTGTACGTCTTCTCGAGCTTCGTGACGTAGTCGAAGGCCTTGCGCCAGGCGAGGTCGTCCGTCTTGGCGATGATCGGCCGGAAGGTCACCCAGATGCGCGGCCGGTCGGTGCGCCCGGCCGCGGCGGCGATCCCGTTGACCCGGTCGATCTCCGAGCGCAGGTCCGCCAGCGGCTCGCCCCAGAAGCTGAAGATGTCCGCCTTGGCGCCGCCGACCTGGAAGGCGGCGTCGGACTGGCCGCCGATCGAGATCGGGATCGTGTCGCCGTACGGCCGGAAGCCGGGGCCGAAGTCGTCGAACTTGAAGAACTCGCCCTCGTGGCTGAACGGGCCGGTCTCCGACCAGGACCTGCGGAGCAGGTCGATGTACTCCGAGGTACGCGCGTAGCGGCGGTCCTTCGGCAGGTAGTCGCCGTGGCGGGCCTGCTCGGCGTCGTTGCCGCCGGAGATGAGGTGGACGACGGCGCGACCCTCGGTGAGCTGGTCGAGGGTCGCGAGCTTCTGCGCCCCCACCTGCGGGATCGTGGTGTTCGGCCGCAGCGCGACGATCGGGCGGAGGCGTTCGGTGAGCTGGCCGACGGCCGAGGCGATAACGAACGAGTCGGCGCTGTTGGAGCCGTAGGGGAGCAGGGTGTAGTCGTAGCCCGACTCCTCGAGCGAGCGGACGTACTTGCGGAAGTACGGCAGGTCGATGCCCCGGCTCGGCACGGGATTCAGCTCGGTCGACGGGTTGAGATGCGACAGGCTGATGAACTCGACCTGCGGGGACGCGGTCGCGGGGATGGCCGTCGGACTGGTCATGCCGGGGTCCTTTCGATGTTGCTTTACGTGCTCGGGCGGTTCCGGGCGCGACGGAGCTGGCGCACACCCGAACCGCTCGGTGCGATGCGATGCGGTGCGGGACGGAGCGGGCCCGGTCCGGGTCAGGCCGGGCCGGCGGCGGCATCGGGGGCGGTCGGGCGGGACGGCGGCCGGCGGCCGCGCAATCGGGAAGTGGGCCTGCCGGCGGCCGCGTAGACGGGGGAGCCGACCGGCCGGTGTTCCGGGTACACCGATGTCCCCGATTCCGGAGATCACCGTCCTGTGTCTGACCGCGGATCGGCGGGTCGTTCCCGTGCGTGGGAACACGCCCGTCCGCTCCGTGGCTACGGCCTCGGTCAGGAGCGGTCGGTCAGGAACGGATGGACGGGCGGGCGGCGCCGGTAGCCGCGGTGGCGGACCCGGCCAGTGCGACCCGTCGGACGTCCTGGCGTGCCGTGGCCGGCAGTCGCGGGCCGCTCAGCGGGGGCGACAACAGGCGGTGGTGAGGAGACCGAAATCGACGAACCGCCGACGGGTCAGCACCGACCGGGCGGCTGGCACGCGCGCCGCATACCGGAGCGGCGCCGCGCCCCGAGCCACGCACGGCCCGTGCGCACTCGCACCCAGGTTCCCCGACATGTCCATCAGAATGGTGGAGAAGAGGGATGGTGTCCAGCGTCAAACCGCGATCGAACTGATCGGTAAACGTGATAGATCACGGATTGCGCCGCAGGTGGTGAGGCCGGGGCGGATCCGGCCTGGAGGCAGGCAGGGGTGTTCGGGACACTCACGGTATGGCGACACGCCACTGCGCGCGGCGACGGCCTCCGGTGACCATCGCCGTCCTCGGCAGCGCGAACATGGACCTGGTGGTCCGTCAGCCGCGCCTGCCCCGCCCCGGCGAGACGCTGTTCGGCTCCTCGTTCACAGCCGTCCCCGGGGGGAAGGGGCTCAACCAGGCGGTCGCGGCGGCCCGCGCGGGCGGCCGGGTCCGGTTCGCGGGAGCCGTCGGCGACGACGAGTTCGGGGCCGCGCTCCGCGAGCGGCTGGCGGCCGACGGGGTCGACACCGCGGCGCTGGCGACGGTCGGGGCGCCGACCGGAGTCGCGGCGGTCTCCGTCGTCGACGGAGGCGAGAACAGCATCGTCGTCGTCCCCGGAGCGAACCAGGCCGTCACGGCGCTGGACGACGGCACCCGCGACCTGATCGCACGGTCCGGCCTTCTCGTCACACAGTTCGAGCGTCCGCTGGGCCTGGTCGGGGAGGCCCTGGCAGCCGCCCGTGCCCGCGGCGTCACCACGGTGCTCACTCCCGCGCCCGTCCTGCCTGTCCCCGCGGACCTGCTGGAGCTTGTCGACATCCTCGTCCCCAACGCGGCGGAGGCCTGCGAGCTGGCCGGGACCGATGACGAGACGGCCGCCGCCCGCGCGCTGAGCCGGACCGCCGGAACCGTGGTGATGACCCGCGGCCCCCGGGGCGTGCTCGTGGCCCGCGGCGGCGCCGTGCTCGCCGAGGTGCCCGCGCGACCGGTCGAGGCGGTCGACACCACGGCCGCCGGCGACACCCTCGCCGGCGTCATGGCGTCCGTGCTGGCGGCCGGGCAAGGTCTTGATCAAGCGGTGCGGGCGGCGGTCATCGCGGCGTCGATCGCGGTGACTCGCCCGGGCGCCTCCTCCTCCATGCCGACCTGGGCCGAGATCGCCGCGCTGCTCTGAGATCGCCGTGTGCCCTGGGACCGGCGCGGTCAACCGCCGCATGGTCTGCTGCCGCGTGGTCCACCTCCGCGGCGGTGCGGGTCACGGCTGCGCCGTCCACTCGGTACCGCAGGCCGTGCAGGTCTGGACCATGGTGCGGCTGAGCGAGCCGGCCCGGCGGGTGACGAGCGCGTCCGCCGGGTGCGGGCACGGCTCGGTGGGGGGCGCGCCAGGGCCGGCGGGGGCCGCGTCCGGCGTCGAGCCCGGGGCCTTGCGCGCCCGTCGCTGGAGGGCGGTGAGGGCCTGCCGCCAGGCGGTCACGGGGTGGCCTCCGGCACGAACCGCCACCGCTCGCGGCAACCACCGGGCGTCGCCGGCCACCTGTCGGGCGTGAGCCGCACCATGGTTATGAGGCGCACCAGGGCCGTAGGTCGCGCCAGGGTCAAAGGGCAGTTCATCACCTCACCAACGTCCCACATGGGTAACGCCGGGCCGGAACGCAGCACCGAAGCCATAAAGTAGCCTTTCGGTCACTCCTCGGGCACAGTGCCAGCCGGGCACTGTGCCCGACTGACGCAGTGCCAGGCCGCCGAGGGCTTCGCCCTGCTCGCGACGCCGTGCGGGCGGGTGTCAGGCCTTGGCATCGGACCACCGCCGAACAACCGCGATGTCGACGACGAAACGGACCCCGCTGCCGGCGGCCCAGTATCCGGCGGTGGCGTCCAGCGCCCGGCGGGTCGCCTCCGCCGCCGCCTCCGCCCGCGGGGCCGGCACGTGCAGCAGCAGCTCGTCGTGCAGGCAGAGGACGATCGCGCCGCCGAGCGGGGCGATCGACTGGCGTACCGTCACGGCCCACGCCTTGAACAGCTCGGCGGCCGCGCCCTGCACGACGGCGTTGCGCGCGAACCGGCCCCAGGCCGTACCCACCCTGTTCTCGTCGGCGCCGTCGTCCACCGCGGCGAACCGCAGCGGGACCCGCCGCCCGCCGAACGTCCGCAGCCGCGCCTGTGGGTCTGTGGCCGGTGGGTTCGGCGGTGGCCGGCCCAGGGAGGCGGCCCGGCCCGTGGCGTCGGCGGCGTCCAGGTACGCCAGCGCGACCGGGTAGGTCTCGCGCATCTGCCGCAGGGCCTGGCCGGCGACGCCGGTCGTCTGCCCGTACATCGCAGCGAGCACCGCGACCTTCGCCGTCGGCCGGTCGACGCCGAGGCTGGCCGCTACCGGGGCGTAGAGGTCGTCCTGCCGGGTCGCCCTGGTCAGCTCCGGGTCGCCGGAGACCACGGCCAGCACCCGCGGCTCGATCTGGCCGAGGTCGGCGCGGACGAACCGGTACCCCGGCTCGGCGATCACCACGACCCGCAGGTCGGCCGGCAGGTTGTGCAGGCCGGCGGCCGCGGTCATCCGGCCGGCGGCGCCGTCGCTGCCGTGCCACTCGCCCCGCAGCCGGCCGTCGGCGCCGACATGGGTGTCGAGCCACCGGTACCCGTAGGTCGTCGCGATCCGCTCGGCCTTGCGCCAGGCGAGCAGCGCCTCGACGACAGGGTGGACACCGCGCAGCGCGCTCAGCCGGCCCGACCGGGTGTCCGGCACGTCGATGCCCACCGCGGCGAGCGCGGACCGGACCGCCACCGGGTTGCGCAGGTCGACCGACGTGCCGAGGTGGCGCAGGACGGGTGCGTCCCGGGCCCGCCGGGCAGCCGCGCCCGCGGCGTCGCCGTCGGGCCTCGGCCCGACAGCGGCGGCGATCGTCGCCTCGGCGGTCGGCCGGTCCACCGGCAGGCCGTCCCGTCGCAGTTCGCGGGCGAGGAGCTCGGCGCCGGACTCGGCCCGCGCGGTCAGGACGGCCAGCGGGAGCCCGGCCGGCCGCGCCCGCGGGTCGGGCAGTGCGCGCAGCGCCTCGTCCTGAGCGGCTGTGACGGTGAGGGCCAGCTGGGCGAGCCGGGTGGCCCGGGCCAGTTGGGCGCCCGTCCCGCCCGGGCCCGCGCCGCGCAGCGTCTCCTCGGCCCAGCCCGGTCGGAGCTGGCCGTCCGGGCCGATCGGATCGTCGGCCTCGCCGTCACCCGGGCCGCCCGGGTGATCGACCAGGTCGAGCAGGTCGAGCTGGCCGTCGGCGCGGGGCCGGGGCGGTGGCGGCGGGAGCGGCAGTCCGCGTGCGCCGGCCCAGACCGCCGCCGGATCATCCCGGTGCCCCCCGTGCAGGACGCGGTGCGCCGCCGCGAGATCCCAGCACACGGCGGGAACGGGACTGCGCCCGGGACCGGTGTCAGCGCCGGGGCCGGCGTGGGTGCCGGGGCCGGCGTAGGTGCCAGAGCCAGCGCGGGGTTCGGCGATCGTGCTGGTACCCGACCTGGTCAGCAGTGCCCCGGTGCTGTGCGCCGACCACCAGACCCACCGGGGGGCGAGGGCGCGCTCCACTTCGGCCAGGACGGCGGCCGGGTCGGCGGGCTGGGCCCAGACGACGCCGGCGCACGCCAGCGCCACCGCGACATCCGAGACCGGAACCACCGCCACCAGGCTGCCCCGGCCCACCCCGGCCGCCCGCAGCGCGGCCACGGCGCCGGCCCCAACGCCAGCCGCGGCACCAGCACCAGCACCAGCGCCGGCGCCCGCGGCGGCCGGCGTGCGGGCGGGACGGGAAGTGGGGACCACGCGGTCATCCTCTCCCGCCGCACTGACAGAAATCCCGGGACGGGTGCGGGATCTACGCATGCCGGATTCCGGCGCGCCCGCCGCCTGCTCGACGACGCGGCCACCACGGCTCACGGTCGGTCTCGGGGTTCCGCGGAACCCCGGAGCGCCAGGGCAGGCCGTGACGCCAAGCTACTTCGGCTCAGTACCAGGGCGATCTGACGGCTTCACGGTGGAAAGTGGGGGTTGGCGGCGATGGGTGACACCGAGGTCGGGGCAGCCGGCGGGACCTCGTTCCGCAAATCCGTCAGCGCCAGCGTGAGCCCGCTGGACCTGCGGACCGACATCCCCCACCCGGCCCGGATGTACGACTACTACCTGGGCGGGAAGGACAACTTCCCGGCGGACCGGGAGGCGGCCGAGCAGGCGCTGGCGGCCTTCCCGAACCTGCGGCTCTACGCCCGGCAGAACCGGGCGTTCCTGCACCGGGCATTCCTGTATCGGGCAGTCGCGCACCTGACCACGACGGCCGGGGTGAGCCAGTTCCTGGACATCGGCACCGGCATTCCCACCAACCCGAGCCTGCACGAGACCGCGCAGCGGCTCGATCCGGCGGCGCGGGTGCTCTACGTCGACAACGACCCGATGGTCCTCAGCCACTCTCGCGCCCTGCTCACCAGCACATCCTCCGAGGGGCGCACCGCCTACCTCGATGCCGACCTGCGCGAGGTCGACCGCATCCTCGACGCGCCGGACCTGCACGCCACCCTCGACCTCTCCCAGCCCGTCGCCGTGTCCCTGATCGCGGTCCTGCCCTTCCTCGCAGACTCCGACGATCCCTATGGCATCGTCCGCCGCCTCCTCGACGCGGTCCCCTCCGGCAGCTACCTCGTCCTCACCCATGGCACCGCCGACGCCAACCCGGCCACACAGCGGCCGGCCGCCCTCTACCAGCAGCACGGGATCCACCTTCAGCCACGTAGCCGCACCGAGGTCGAACGGTTCTTCGACATCCTGGAGCTGGTCGAACCGGGTGTGCAGATCGTGCACCGCTGGCGTCCCGACGACACCGTGCCCAGTGACCTCACCGACGCCCAGGTCAGCATGTACGGCGCCGTCGGACGCAAACCGTAACGGGGGCCGGCTGGGGATTCACGAGGGTGGATCCGCCCGCGACCAAGCCGCCCCGACCGGCTCGCGGCGCCGGGCTACACCGTCGTGCACGGCTGAGAGAGAGGGCGCCCACACCCCTCGATCATCCGCGCAGACATCGTGGCCGACGACGCTGCGCGCCGTCCGCGGCTGGCTGACCCCTGGATCGGATTCCACCGCTGATGGACCTGGTCCACCACGACCCGGCCGACGTCGTGCGCGCCACTCTCGACGGCATCGAGGCCGGCCACGCCGAGGTCATCGCCGACGCCCTG
>NZ_JALKFY010000260.1:0-249 GCF_023242985.1 Frankia sp. Mgl5
GGCAAGCGGCGCGGCGTGAAGTACGCGGTCGTCACGATGTGCATCGGCGGCGGGCAGGGCGCGGCCGGCCTGTTCGAAATCCTCTGATCTTTGACCGGCGGCGGCCGCGGTGGCGCTTCGGCGTTACCGCCCGCCGCCGCAGTGAATCGGCGCGGCGCGCGCGCCATTCGCAACCAACGGGAAGCACAAGGCATGCACCCGGCAATGCCGTTTCCCCGGACTTGTCAAACGAATTGCCCCACCTATACT
>NZ_JALKFY010000261.1:0-249 GCF_023242985.1 Frankia sp. Mgl5
CCTCGAAGCCAATCCGGTAGGAGCAAGCTGCGCTCGCGTATGTCCTACGTCGGAGCTTTGTGAAGGCGCTTGCGTCTTAAACGGAGCATCCAAACCGATTATGATCGGACTCTTGCAGCGTCATGCCACTGATTGGGCGATCAGCAAGCAGGCTTTCTTTTTTGATGCGGGGGAACCAAATGGAGGCAAGGTTGCCATCGTTGGCGGCGGACCGGCGGGATTGTCTGCAGCACGTGAACTGGCGCGCCT
>NZ_JALKFY010000262.1:0-248 GCF_023242985.1 Frankia sp. Mgl5
GGAAAAAGGGATACGCGTTACCTTTTCCACAAACGGCACATTGATCACTCCCGAAAAAGCAAAACAGCTGAAACAATTGGGAGTCAGCTACGTGGGGATCAGCCTGGATGGGATCGGCGCCACGCATGACGCGTTTCGGCGCAAAGATGGAGCATTCGATGCAGCTTTGCGGGGGATCCGCAACTGTATGGCAGTGGGTCAAAAAGTTGGCTTGCGATTCACGATGAACCGGCACAACATCCACTCTC
>NZ_JALKFY010000263.1:0-248 GCF_023242985.1 Frankia sp. Mgl5
GTAGAGGGGGATACTCCGCTAGCGCCTGCGGAATACGTCAAAGCGATCACGACGACAGTCCGGAATGAATTTGACACGCATAATCTGCCATTGCCTGAACTGTGGATCGAACCGGGCCGCAGCATTGTAGGGGAAGCGGGTACCACGCTTTACCAGATCGGCTCCTCCAAAGAGATTCCGCAGGTACGCAAATATGTCTCTGTTAACGGAGGTATGACCGACAATCTGCGTCCTGCGCTGTATCAGGC
>NZ_JALKFY010000264.1:0-248 GCF_023242985.1 Frankia sp. Mgl5
GGATGAAGCATTGGCGATCCAACTGGAAGACGAACAGGTATGCCGTACGATCGGAGAGCATCTTTTGACCCTTTTGCAGGATGGCATGGGCATTCTTACCCATTGCAATCCGGGGGCGCTGGCAACAGCTGCTTATGGAACGGCGACGGCACCGCTCTATCTGGCAAAAGAGCGCGGCTGGAACCTGAAGGTGTATGCGGATGAAACAAGACCGGTGCTGCAGGGAGCGCGGCTGACCGCATTCGAGC
>NZ_JALKFY010000265.1:0-248 GCF_023242985.1 Frankia sp. Mgl5
GGACTCGAGGTGGCAATCGTGATCGGGGGAGGCAACATTTTTCGCGGTACGATGGCCTCTGCTTGGGGAATTGACAGGGTTGAGGCGGACAATATCGGTACGCTTGCTACTGTAATCAACAGCTTGATGCTGCGCGGAGTGCTCCGCTCCAAAACGGACAGAGAGGTACGGGTGATGACGTCCGTACCGATTAATTCGGTTGCCGAACCGTACATCCGGCTGCGCGCGATGCATCATCTCGATAACGG
>NZ_JALKFY010000266.1:0-248 GCF_023242985.1 Frankia sp. Mgl5
TTGGAAGATCGTATGGCTTGCGGCAAGCTTGATATCCCTGACGGTTCACGGACCGGCCGCTCCTGCGGATGCGGCGGCAAAAAACATTCGCGTCGCCTTGTTTATCGATGCTGGTCAAGGGTATCGAGGAACAGTGCCTGATGTGACGCTCTCCAGCGATAGAGGGTTATCCATCCAGGCAGGAGACAAGAACGGTTTCGTTTCTCTGCCTGCAGCTGAGTTTGACACGGCGCGCTTTGCTGTGGATG
>NZ_JALKFY010000267.1:0-247 GCF_023242985.1 Frankia sp. Mgl5
TCACTGCCGGAAATTCCTCGCAAACCAGCGACGGGGCAGCAGCGGTACTGGTTATGTCCGCTGAGAAGGCAGAAGCGTTGGGCGTGGAACCGATCGCCAAGTTCCATTCCTTTACCGTGGGCGGGGTTGATCCTGATGTGATGGGCATCGGTCCGGTCGTAGCCATCCCTAAAGCTCTGAAGGTGGCCGGAATCTCCTTGGCCGATGTGGACTTGTTCGAGCTGAATGAAGCAGCTCGAACAAGTCC
>NZ_JALKFY010000268.1:0-247 GCF_023242985.1 Frankia sp. Mgl5
GCGTTGGCAATATTGAAGCTGTTGGACATCAGGGTTTGCACGCGGCCTTGGAACAGGTCATCCAACTGACGCAGACGGTCTGCGCTTACGTCGATGATGGTTACGTTTGCGCCAAGTCCAAGCGCCATTTTAGCTGCGTTGGTTCCGACGATACCACCGCCGATGACCACTACTTCGCCTTTTGGCACACCTGGAACGCCGCCGAGCAGAACACCTTTTCCGCCATATGGTTTTTCCAGGAATTGTG
>NZ_JALKFY010000269.1:0-247 GCF_023242985.1 Frankia sp. Mgl5
GACTTCGAGTTCGACCCCAAGGACCTGCTGTTCTTCCGCGTCGACCGTCGCCGCAAGATGCCCGTGTCCATTCTGCTGAAGGCCATCGGCCTGACGCCGGAATCGATCCTGGCCAACTTCTTCGTCAACGACAACTTCCGCCTCATGGATTCGGGCGCGCAGATGGAGTTCGTCCCCGAGCGCCTGCGCGGCGAAGTCGCGCGCTTCGACATTACCGACAAGTCGGGCAAGGTCGTGGTCGCCAAGG
>NZ_JALKFY010000800.1:0-12673 GCF_023242985.1 Frankia sp. Mgl5
GTTCGACCATAAAGGTGTGTGCGCCACCCCGACAAGCGCGAACCCAACAAGACCACACCAAGTTCACATTCACCCAGACACTCACACTCCTCGGCACATCAAGCACGAGGAGAGGTAAAGTGACCACGACACGGAACAGCCGACTCACCTCTTCCACGATCGGTCCCATCGATACACACAAGAGATTGCAGCCGCACGAGCATCGGCAGCCGAGAGTCGGCACACGACCACGACACCGTTAACCACTTATCAACGAGTGCGCCAAATAGACATAAACAGTTAGCGAATCAGCCTCACACCGTCAAGATTGACACGCGAATGACTCAACAAAAGATGGCACTGATATCGATATTGAGCTAAGCCCACTGTCACCACGTGCACTAGAGGCTCATGAGACATAACCAGGAATCGGTGTAGGAATCATGACGCACGTAGCCGCGTTGATCGGCAGCCGAGTCGTAGACCCGGCCAGCAGCCAGAACGGTCCTGCCAATGTGATCTGCGTCGACGACCGGATCGCGGTGGCGGGTCCCGGGGGCAGTCGGGCCCACACCCATTCGGCTCGTGATCGTGAGCGTGCCCCCGGGCACGAACGCCGCGAGGGCCTCAGGAGGCACGGGTGGGGGCCCCGCCGCGCCGACCACGCCATCCGCAGGGGCGTCCCAGTGATCAACCGCTCGAGGCTCCTCGTGGTGGCCGGACCGTGATCGTCGGATTCAAGGCGCGGGCCACGGTGACCGACGATCCCGAGGTCTCCCCGTTCCGCGACGGCACGGAGTCCATCGCGGGCAACCGGATCATGATCCACTCAGCTTGGTCTCCGTGTACGGCGAGCCTGACGAACCTGGACGCCCTCGGCGCGCTTCGGCCGGGCGGCCTGGAGGGCATCGTCACCCACGCGTTCCACGGTCGCTCCGGCACGCTGACAGACGATGATCGGGCCGGCGAGGCGAGGGGGCTACGCGTCGAGAGCGGCCCACCGATGTTCTCGGACGGATTCGACACGATCGTCGGGGAGCGTCGACTCGCACCAGTCGGCTGTGTCCGGGCCGGTTGGTGGTACCTGGCCCCTCCGCAGTACGCTCCTGAACGGAAAGCTGCAGCTCAGACGCATGATGACCGCTTGCACGGCGGTCCGTCGGCCGGCCGGGATCCATCGGCCGTTCACGGAGCCGCCACACAGACAGCCGCCGTCGGTGCAGTGCGCCGAATCCCCCGATCGGTGCCAAACGCGCCGGCGGCGGCGCTGGCGGCGGGAGCCACTGGGCACGACGCAGTTGCAAGCCAGAGCAGGTGGGCCGGGCCGCCTGCAATCGGCGGACGGCTCGGCTCGGCATCTCTGACACGCGTGATGGGGACGACACCCCGTCGCTGGCCTGACACTGAAGTCGTGCCGACGCTGTCCGACGACGCCATTGCCGCGCTCACCGCGGACCTCGCCCCGCTCGACGCCGATCTGACCGCCCGCTTCCCCGGCGATCCGGGCACCCGCCAGCCCGTCCACACCTGCTATCTGCCCGCCGACCGGCTACACCCGGACGTCGTTCTCGAGTGGGGCGAAGCCGCCCGGGAGGCGCTACGCCACCATGCTCCGGATCCGGATGCCCTGGCCGCGGCGACCGCGGGTGACTCCGACCCGGCGATCGCCGCCGCCGTGTACGCGCACGTCGTGCAGGCGCTGACCGTCGAGCCGATCCAGGATCTGCGGGTCGATCTCGAGGACGGGTACGGGACCCGCCCGGACGAGGTCGAGGACGCCGACGCCGTGCAGGCGGCGCAGGCCCTGCGCACCGCGGCGGCGGCCGGCGCGCTGCCAGCCTCCTACGGGCTGCGCCCGAAGTCGCTGGACGCCGCCGTGCGGGCCCGGGGGCTGCGCAGCCTCGATCTGTTCCTCACCACCCTCGCCGGTGATGGTGGTGAGGGTGGCCCGCCGCCCGGCCTCGTCGTGACCCTGCCGAAGGTGAGCGCGCCCGAGCAGGTGATCGTGTTCAGCGAGGTCCTCGCCGAGCTGGAACGGCAGCTCGACATCCCGCCGGTCGCGCTGGAGATCCAGGTCGAGACGCCCGCCGCGGTCCTGAGCCTGCCGGCGCTGGTAGGTGCCGCGCCGGGACGTCTGACCGGGCTGCACGTGGGCACCTACGACTATTCCGCGGCACTCGGGATCGCCGCCGAATACCAGGCCAGCGATCATCCGGGGGTCGAGCTCGCCACGGCGCTGATGCAGTTGGCCGCCGCGGGCACCGGGATCCGCGTGGCCGACGGCTCGTCCAACGTGCTGCCGGTGGGCCGGGCCTCCGACGTGCGCTCCGCGTGGCGCCGGCATGCCGGGCTGGTCCGCCGGGCTTGGTCGAGAGGTCTCTACCAGGGGTGGGATCTGCATCCCGGCCAGCTCGTCAGCCGGCACGCGGCGGTGGCCGGCTGCCTGCTCACCGGGCTGCCCGACGCCCTGCGGCGGCTGGCGGACTACGCAGCCGCCCGCACGTCGGGATCGGTCGCCGACGAGCCGGCGACCGCGCGTGCCCTCGCCGGGCATGTCCTGCGCGCGGTGGACGCCCGCCTGGTCGACGACGCGCGGCTGCGGGCCGCCGGTCTGGACGAGGAGACGGTCGCCCGCCTCGGAGGCCGACCTCCGCAGGTCCTGCGCTGACCCACCGGGCCGGGTCAGGCCGGGCCGGGCGGGCCGGGCCGGGTCAGCTGCCGCGGTAGGTGGAGTAGCCGTACGGCGCGAGTAGAAGGGGCACGTGATGGTGGTCGGCCGGCTCCCGGATGACGAAGACGATCGCCACCTCGGGGTAGAAGGCCGAATGCCCCGTGGTGTCGAACACGAGGCGCCAAGCGCCGGTGCGGTCCGCGGGCAGGTCGCCGACGCGCCCGTCGTCATCGGTCACCGCCTGGGCGACTGGGCGCCAGCCCTTGGTCGCGCCGTCGAGGGTGACCGCGGCCCGTTCAAGGCGCACCGGCACACCGACGGCTGGCTTCCCAGAGGCGGTGTCCAGCACATGGGTCGACAAACTCACTCGCGTCGCCCTCCCCGGCTCGCCGCCGGGGTGCCCGCCGGCGACCCACTCGTCGCTTCGCCACGACCCGGGAACCAGGTGTCAGGCGCCGGTGATCAGATGGCGCAGCCGCAGCGCGGTGATCTCTGCCTGCTGGCCGGCCGCCACCCGCAACTCGGTCCTGGGGTCGTTCGTCATCCTCTCCCGGAGCAGCTCCAGCATCTCCTGCGCGCCACGCCCCGCCGCGCGAACGAGGAAGATGAACCCGAAGCGGTCCTCGTACTCGGCGTTCCCCTCGGCGAAGGCCGCGCGGACATCCTCGCTCGCCTGGTCCAGGGCGGCCTGCTCCCGTCGGGGGGCGTCGAGGGAGACGACGGTGGCCCGCGAGGACGTCGGCGGCGTCGGCGCGGGTGCCGGGCGCTCCCCGATCCGGGGATGCGCGGTGAACGCCTCCAGCCAGGCGGTTTCGGGCAGGTTCCACCACTCCTGCTCGGCGGCGGGCAGCAGCGTGGCGAGCGTGCCGAAGGGCCGGAGGGCCGCGACGGCGTCCGCCCAGTCCTCGGAACCGCAGCAGGCCAGCAGCTCCTCGCGGGCCGCGGCGGGCGTCAGGGAGTCGAACCAGCGCATGGCCAGCGACTCGCGCCCCGCCTCGGTCGGCGCGCCGACCAGCCGCAGCCGGGCGAGACCGCCGTCCGGGATCGCGTCCACCCGCACGTGCGTGGCCTCGACCGGCACCTCCAGGTCGAACAGGTGCCGGGTGTTCGGCTGGACCCGGGTGCGCGGCAGCAGCGGCCGCCAGTCGGTGATCGCCGACAGGGCGTCCGTGGCCAGGTCGTCGTCGCCGGTCGTGGGTGCGTTCGCCGCCCACAGCGCGACGGCGCGCGGCGCGTTGCCGCGGAAGTGGCGGGTGTCGACCTCGGCCCGCACCACGGTCCCCTCGGTGGCCAGCCGCACCACCGCCCAGTCGTGCCCCGGCCCGCGGCGGCGGCGGGTCTCCCAGCCCTCCCCCATCGCCCGGGCGTCGCCGGAGGCGTTCAGGTTGTGCCGGTCGCCGTAGTGCATGTCGCTGGCGGCGACGACGACACCGCCCAGGTAGGCGGCGGCCAGGTCGGAGGTGACCCGGTCGAGCAGCCGCGGGTCGGGCACGACGACGCCGTGCACCCGCAGCCGGGCGACTCCCCCGTCCGGGTGGATGGTCAGCCGCAGGTGACTGATCCGGAGCCGGCCCTCCGCCGACACGGGCAGGACGTTGACGGCGTCCGCGGCGACTGGCGTGCGGGCGACGAGGGGCACCCAGGTGACCGAGTCCTCGGCGACCTCCTCGGCGGACGGGTAGCCGGCAAGGGTGGCGCCGTGCAGCTCGACCGACTCCGGGGCGTTACCGGTGAAATGGGTCGTGTCCACGGTCACCGCGTGCACGATGCCGGGGGCGCCGAGGCGGACGATCGCCCAGTCCGCCGCGGGCAGGTCGCGGCGGCGGCGGGTCTCCCAGCCGTCGGTCCACTGGCCGCGCTCGGTGAACACCCCCGGACGGACTATCGGTGCCTCCGCCAGGAGCATGCGCTCGGCGAGCGCGAAGAACTCGTCATTGACGGCGACGACGGACCCGCCGAACCGGGCGGCGGCGAGGTCGACGAGGTTCGTCAGGTCGGGCGCGTCGGTCATGGGTGCGGGCTCCTTCTGCTCGGGCGGACGGGGCTGGCGGACGGAAACGGGCTGCGCGCCGGGACGGGCTGGGGCGTGGCTGGTGGGTCATCGGGAGAGCAGCCGGCCTCGCGCGGGCCGGCTGCCGTCCGCCCGCCGTCCCCGCAGGTACGTCGCCAGAACCACGCCGTCAAGCGTTCGCCCAGCGTAGGGCGTGAGCGGATGGCGGTGGCGCAGCAGAGACGGTTCGACGACGAACGTGGCGTCGGGGTCGAAGACCACCAGGTCGGCGTCGGCGCCGACGGCGATGCGTCCCTTGGTGCCGCTCGGTGCGGCGCCCGCCCCGCCGGTGCCGAGCCCCGGCGCGCCCAGCCCGACCAGGTCGGCGGGGCCGGAGCACATCCACTGGACGACGTCGACGAGGCCGTGCCCGCGGCGGCGTGCCTGGGTCCACACCGCGGCCAGGCCCAGCTGGACGGAGGCGATGCCACCCCAGGCCGTCCCGAAGTCACCGGTCTCGACGGATTTCAGCGCCGGGGTGGCTGGCGAGTGGTCGGTGACGACGCCGGCGAACAGGCCGGCGGCCAGGCCGTCCCAGAGCCGGTCCAGGTTCGCGCGTTCCCGGATGGGCGGCGCGCACTTGAAGACGGTCGCGCCGTCGGGGACCTCCTCGGCGGTGAAGGTCAGGTAGTGCGGGCAGGTCTCGACGGTCATGGGCAGGCCGGCCTCGCGGGCGGAGACGACGTCGTCGAGCGCCTGGGCCGCCGCCAGGTGCAGGACGTGCAAACGCGCGCCCGTCGAGGCGGTGAGCGCCGCGAGCGAGGCCACCGCGGCCTTCTCGGCGGCCGGCGGGCGGGAGCGCAGCCAGCTGGCGAACGTGCGGCCGGCCGCCTCAGGCGCCTCGGCGAGCACGGAGGGCGACTCGGCGTGGACGACGGTGAGGGCGTCCATCCGGGCGGCGTGCCGGGAGGCGGCGGCGAGCACGTCGAGGCTCACGTGCGGGAACTCCTCGACCCCTGAGGGTGCCAGGAACGCCTTGAACCCGAACACGCCGGCGTCGTGCAGCGCGGCGAGGTCGTCGAGCCGGCGGGCGTCGGCGCCGATGATCCCGCCCCAGAAACCGACGTCGACGGCGACCTGGCCCTCGGCCGCCGCCCGCTTGGCGGCCAGCGCGTCCAGCGAGGTGGTGGGGGGGATCGAGTTCAGCGGCATGTCGATGATCGTTGTCACGCCGCCGGCCGCCGCGGCCCGGGTGGCGCTGGCGAAGCCCTCCCACTCGGTCCGGCCGGGCTCGTTGACGTGGACATGCGTGTCGACCACGCCGGGCATGAGCACGAGGTCGCCGAGATCGGTGACGGCGACGCCGGATGGCACCTCGCCCGGCGCGGTGACCGCGGTGATCCGGCCGTCGACGACGTGGACGGCCGCGGGGCGCTCGCCGTCGGGCAGTACGACCCGACGCGACCGGATCACCTCGACGGCGTCCGGCGGCGTCGCGGCACCGGCCTGCCCACCACTCATCCGCTCATCCGCCGCTCATCCGCGTTCCATCTCTCCAGGCTGCCTTGTTCCCCGGATACGGGGCACCGCCCAGCGGATCGACCGGATCCGCGAGATCGACGAGGTCCACCGGGCGGACCGGTACCCGGTGCAGGTCCCGCCCGACCGCCGCCCGGACGGCGGCGAGGACCGCGGCGGTCGCCGTGCAGGTCGGGGTCTCCCCGACGCCCTTGACCCCGTAGGGCGCGTCCGGCTGCGGGTGGGTGAGCGCCACGAAGTCCAGCGCGGGGACGTCCGCCGTGGTGGGCAGCAGGTAGTCGTGCAGCGTCGGGTTGGTCACCACGCCGTCCACGGTCACCAGCTCCTCCATCACGGCCAGGCCGAGTCCCTGGGCGGTGCCGCCCTCGACCTGCCCGCGCAGCGACAGCGGGTTCAGCACGGTGCCGCAGTCCTGCGCGAGCGCCATCGACACGACGCGGACGAGCCCGAGGTCGAGGTCGACGTCCACCACGGCCCGGTGCGCCGCCGCGGCGAAGGCCACGTGCGGATCACCCTGGCCGTGCGCGTCCAGGGCGGTGGTGCGCCGGTGGTGGAAGGTGTGCTCGGCTTCGACCGGTCCCTCGGCGAGCGCCTCGGCCAGCGTGAGCCGGGTCCCCGTCTCGGCGCCGACGATCTCGCTCCCGGTGATCACCAGGGAGCGCCGGGGCGCCTCGACGACCTCCGGCGGCAGGCCCAGCCGACGCGCCACCCGGGCCAGCAGCCGGTCGACCACCGCCACGCACGCACCGCGCACGGCGCCGCCACTCATCCAGGTCTGGCGGGACGCGCTCGTCGACCCGGCGCTGCCCACCCCGGTGTCGGCGGGGCGCAGCACGACCTCGTCGACACCGAGCTCGGTCCGCGCGATCTGCCCGGCGACCGTGACGAACCCCTGCCCGACCTCGGCACACGCACTGTGGATCGTGGCGACCGGCCGGCCGTCCGCGTCAAGCTCGAGCCGCGCCCGCGCGGTGGAGGAGTCGTCGAAGCCCTCGGAGAACAAAAGGTTCTTGTAGGCCAGGGCGTATCCGACGCCACGGCGGACGCGGGCGAGGTCCGCGTGCGCGCCGCGCCCCCCGGGACGGGCCGTCACCGGCGAGGCGGCGGTGAGCGCCGCCGGCAGCGGGCGCGCCGCGACCGCCTCGATCGCCTCCCGCGCCGGCAGCGGCGGCCCGAGGACCTGACCGGTGGGCAGGACGTCGCCGGGCCGCAGTGCGTTGCGCACCCGCAGCTCGACCGGGTCCATCCGGAGGCGGTCCGCGAGCCGGTCCATCTGCGCCTCGTGTCCGATCGTGACCTGCGGGACCCCGAACCCGCGCATCGCCCCGCACGGCGGGTTGTTGGTGCGCACGACGAGCCCGTCCAGCCGCGTGTTCGGCACCCGGTACGGCCCGGCGGCGTGCGTGACGGCGTTGGCGATCACCGCGGGGGACGACGACGCGTACGCCCCGCCGTCCATGATGATCCGCGCGTGCACGCTGACCAGGTCACCTGCCTCCGTCGCGGTGTGGCGGAACCACATCCGGGCGGGATGGCGATGCGGATGGCCCAGGAAGGACTCGACCCGGTCGTAGGCGATGCGGACCGGCGTCCCGGTGGCCCGGGCGAGCAGCGCGCCGTGGACCTGCAGTGTGACGTCCTCGCGGCCGCCGAACGCGCCGCCGACGCCGGCGAGTTCGAGCCGGACCAGCTCCTCGGGCAGCCCCAGGCAGGCGGCGATCTGTTCGCGGTCGGAGTGCAGCCACTGGGTGGCCAGCCACATGTCGACCCCCCCGTCGGCGGCCGGCACGACCAGCGCCGCCTCCGGCGCGAGGAAGGCCTGGTCCTGCATGCCGACGAGGTAGCTGTCCTCGACGACCACCGGGCCGGCGGCGTCGGGATCGCCGTGTCTCAGGGTGATCTCACGGAACACGTTGCCGTCCGGGTGGAGCGGTTCGGCACCCGGCCCGGCGGCCACCTCGGGATCGACGAGGGGCGGCAGCGGCTCGTACTCGACCTCGACGGCCGCCAGCGCGCGCCGGGCGGTCGGCGCGTCGACCGCGGCGGCGGCGGCGACCGGCTCGCCGGCGTAACGGGTCTCGGTGGCGGCGAAGACCGGCTGGTCGGCCACGATGAGGCCGTAGGTCGCCACACCGGGGACGTCCACCGCCGTCACCACCGCGGCGACTCCCGGGATACGCAGGGCCGCGGCGGTGTCGACCCGCCGGATGCGCGCCCGCGGGTGGGGCGAGCGCAGGGTCCGGGCGTGCAGCATGCCGGGGGCGCTGAGGTCGCCGGCGTAGACGAACGTCCCGCCGGCCTTGGCCGACCCGTCGGGACGGACCACCGACCCCCCGACGCCTCGCGACCGGCCGGTCATGCCCACCCGGGCGGGCCGCCCCGCCCCGCCTGGACGGCGCGGACCGCCGCGAGGATGCGACCGTAGCCGGTGCACCGGCAGATGTTGCCCGCCAGTGTCTCCCGGATCTCCTCCTCGTCGGCGCCCGGCCGGCGGGCGAGCAGGTCGGTGACCGCCACGACCAGGCCTGGGGTGCAGAAGCCGCACTGGACCGCCCCGTGCGCGACGAAGGCGGCGCGCACCGCGGCGGCCGGCCCACCCGGGCCCAGCCCGGCCACGGTGACCACGCGGGCGTCGGCGGCGTCGGCGGCGAGGACGGTGCAGGCCGTGACCAGCCGGCCGTCCAGCAGCACCGAGCAGGCCCCGCACCGGCCCTGCTCGCAGGCGTCCTTCACGGAGGTGACGTCGAGCCGCTCCCGCAGGACCGTCAGCAGCGATTCCTCGAGCCGCGCCCCGGTAACGGCGCGCCGGGCGCCGTCGATGCTCAGGTGGTAGGAAAGCCGGCGCTCCCCGCCCAGGTGACCAGGCACGCCGCCGCTCACGGGGCGCTCTCGCGCCGCGGCGCCGACCGGGCCGTGAGGCATCGGGCGAAGGCCCGGGCGGCCAGCACGCCGGCCGCGTGCACCCGGTACTCCAGGGGATGGCGCGGGTCCTCTCCCAGCGGCGGCGCCGCGCGGACACCGGCCGCGGCCAGCTCACCGAAGCGCCGTGCCAGGGCGGCCGGGGCCGTCCCGGTGGACCAGTCGACGTCGGCGGCGGCCAGCCGCTCGGCCTCGGCCACCCGCCACGGCCGGACAGCCACGCCGCCCACGGCGCAGCAGACCCGCTCGCGGACCCGGTCGACGAGCAACGCGCAGGACACCAGCGACGGGAACGCGGCCTGCCGGCCACCGATCTTGAGGTAGGTCTGCGGGCCGCTCGGGCGGGGCACCCGGACCGCCGTCACCAGCTCGCCCGGCAGGCGGCCAGCGCTCAGGAAGTCGTCCAGGCCCGCGGCGCGCGACCCGTCCTCGGAGGTGAGCAGCACCTCGGCCTGGGCCGCGGTGAGGAACGTGAGGAGGTCGCCGCGCGGGTTGGCGGAGCCGAGCGCCCCGCCGACCGTCCCGCAGTTGCGGATCTGGACGGACCCGACCACCCGGGACGTCGCCGCCAGGCCGGGCGAGAGCGACCATCCGGCCAGCTCGGTGTAGGTGACCCCGGCGCCGATCGTGAGGGTGTCCGCGCCTGCCCCGCGCACCCGCAGCTCCAGCACCCGGCGCAGCGCGACGATCGCCGCCGGCCGGCGCGTCCCGGTGCGCAGCGCGGGCACCAGATCGGTGCCGCCGGCCAGCAGTTCGACCGGCCGGCCCGCCCGTGCCTCGGCGGCGAGGGCGGCGACGGCCTCGCCGACCGTCCCGGGCCGGTGCAGAGCGGTGGACGGACCGCCGGGCGTCGTCATGGGCCCGACGATAGTGGGGGGACGTTACGTCGATGTTCAACGAACACTGCTCTACGTATCTTTGTGTTCACTGTTGAGAGTCGCCGGAGGCGGCCCGGTACGTACGGACGGCGACCACCCCTCGAAATGTCACGGAGTGACACACATCGGATACCCGTCCAAAACCCCGGATCGCTTCGGTGATGGGATGGCACCGAAAACCGGAGCCGACCGGAGCCGAGACCGGAGCGGAGACAGGGACGGATACCAGAGCGGGAGATCTGACCGCCGGGAGGCAAACGCGATGATCGGTCGCCTGACCAACACCGACCCGGCGCTGCGGCACGGCTGGCACCCGGTCGCCCGGTCGTCCGAGCTCGCCGACGAGCCGATCGCCGTGCGGCTGCTCGGCGAGCCGTGGGTGCTGGCCCGGTTCGACGACCAGGTGGCGGCCTTCGCCGACCGGTGCCCGCACCGCCTCGCCCCGCTGTCGGCGGGACGGGTCGAGGGCCACGAGCTCGTCTGCGGCTACCACGGATGGCGGTTCGTCGCGTCCGGGGAGTGCACCGCGGTACCGGCGCTCGGCCCGGGGATACCGGCGCCGCGGCGGGCCCGCGCCATCCCGCCGTGGGGGGTGACCGAGCGGCACGGGCTGGTGTGGATCGCGCCCGCGGAACCGTTCGCCGACATCATCGAGCTGCCGGAGGCGGCCGAGGACGGGTTCGACGACGCCTGGCTGCCCGCCGCGCGCACGACGGCCTGCGCCGGCCTGCTCGCCGACAACTTCCTCGACACCGCGCACTTCCCGTTCGTGCACGCCGCCACCATCGGCGCCGGCGAGGAGACCGTCGTCGCGCCGTACCGGGTGGACGCCGACGGCGACGGCTTCCTGGTCCGGATGGACCAGGAGGTCGCCAACCCGGAGGATCCGGGGGTCGCGGCCGGGCTCCGCCCGCTCATCCAACGCCGCACGTCGACGTACGTGTACCGCCCGCCGTTCATGCTGCGGCTGCGGCTGGAGTACCCCGACGCCGGGATCACCAACACGATCCTGTTCTGCCTGCAGCCCGAGGACGCCGCCGCGACCCGCGTCTACACCCGCATCCTGCGCGACGACCTGGACGGTGATCCCGCCCGGCTGGCCGAGGCCGTCCGCTTCGAGCAGGCGGTACTCGACGAGGACCTCGCCCTGCAGGAGCGCTTCACCATCGACGGACTCCCGCTGATCTCCGGGGACGGCGGGACGGCCGCGGAGGTCAGCATCCGCGCGGACGCGGCGGGCGTGGCGCTGCGCCGGGTGCTGGCCGCTGTCGTCGCCAGGGCAGCCCGCAGCTCTCCCACCAGGGCAGCGGATATCCGACACTGAAGCCGGCACGGCGGACGGCGGCACCGACCTACCATGTGATCAGGCGGGTGGCCGCGCTGTCGGGCCGTGGGGCGCGGCGGGCACGTGGGTCGCGGGGATCGTGTGATCGTGGCAAGCCGGCGGCGGACCGCCCGGCGGACCACGGGTTCCGGAAGGTGGTGCCTGGTGCGGGACCGTGCCGAACCTGCGGCGATGGCCGACGTGAAGGTGGCCGAGGTGCAGGTGGCCGAGGTGACAGTGGCCGACTTCGCCGCGAGCGTCTCGGCGGCGAGCTGGGACGACCTCGACCCGCGCGAGTTCGACCGGTTGCGCCGGCTGGTCGGTGCCGCCGGGGGCCGCGGCGACAGCACGCTCGCCGCGATGTCGGACGAGCAGATCGCGCGGTCACTGGGCGTCGCGCTGGTCGAGGGCGGCCGCACCCACCTGTGCGCGGGGGCGGTGCTGCTGTTCGGGCGGCCCGAGGCGCTGCGGGCGCACGTGCCGAACCACGAGGCCGCCATCCAGGTCATCGGGCCGGAGACCGGCGAGCCCGCGGACGGGATGAACGACTTCTTCCGCTGGCCGCTGCTGCGTCTCACCGAGGAGCTGCTGGCCCGTTTCCGGGCCCGCAATCCCGAGCGCGAGATCCGTTACGAGCTGGTGCGCACCGGCGTGCCCGCCTACGCCGAGCAGGCGTTCCGCGAGCTGCTCGCCAACGCCTTCGTCCACCGCGACTACACCGCGGCCGGTGCCGTCCACGTGCAGTGGACCGGTGAGGGCGTCGAGATCTCCAGCCCCGGTGGCTACGCCGACGCGGTGCGCGACCCCGCCGCTCGGCTGCTCGCGCGGCCCCCGCGGCCGCGCAGCCCGCTGCTGGCGGACGCGTTCCGCCGGGCGGGGATCACCGACCGCTCCGGACGGGGGATCCGCCGGGCGCACGCCGCCCAGCTCCGCAACGGCCTGGCCGCGCCGGACCACACCGGCTCGACCGCCGACACCGTGGTCGCCGTGTTGCCCAGGCAACCCGCGGATCTCGCGTTCGCGCTGTTCGCCGTCGGCCGGGAGTACGGCGGACGTCCGCTGGCGTTGCCGGACCTGCTGGTTCTCACCGCCGGGCTGGGCGGGCGCACGCTGCGGACGGCCGACGTCGCCGAGCTGCTCGGCACCGACAAGGACCGGGCACGCCGGCACCTGACGGACATGGTTCACAACGGCCTGATGGACGTCGCCAGCGGAGGCGGCGTGCGGATCTGGGTGCCGTCCGCCCAGGTACGCCGCGCGCTGCGGGATGACGCGAGCCAGCTGCACGCGCGTTCGCCGCGCCCCCCGCGGCGCGGCGCACCCGCCCGGTCCACCACCGCGGTCGCGGGCCCCCCCCCCCCCGGGGGGCACCC
>NZ_JALKFY010000800.1:12683-38954 GCF_023242985.1 Frankia sp. Mgl5
GGGCGGGGCGCCACTTCTAAAACCCCCCCCCCCCCCCCCCCGGCCCCCCGGGGGGCCCCCCCCCCCGGGGGGGCGGGCCCACCGCCCCGGGTCCACGACGGCGGTCGCGGACGCGCCGCGCGGCTGGGCCATCCCGGAGGGCGGCCCGGCGCTGCCGGCGCGGCGCGTCTCGGACGGCTGACCACCGCGTCAGGGCCGGACGTACAGCTCCCTGCCGAGCTGGGCGATCAGGCGGAGCGGCGAGGCGAGCCGGCAGCCGAGGTCGCGGGCCGCGGTGTCGACGGCCGCGAGCTGGCCGAGCACCGCCTCCCAGGGGGCGTCGCTCATCAGGCCCGCCACCGGCAGCGGGCAGGCGGCCAGCACCCAGCCGCGCTCGACGACGACGAACCCGCCCCCCATCCCCTCCAGCGCCCGGGCCGCGGTCAGCATGTCCGCGTCGCCGGCACCGACGATCACCACGTCGCCGGGGGCGGCCCCGGCGGTCGCCCCCAGCGCCCCGCGGGTGAGCCCGAGCCCGCGGACCATACCGACCCGCACGCGGTCGGCCCGGCCGGACCGGTCGAGCACCGCCGTCTTGAGCAGGTCGCGGGACGGGTCGGCGACGACGACGCCGTCGCGCAGGGTCGGTTCCACCCGGGCGACGGTCACCCGCGGCGGCTCCCCGCCCGCGCCGAGCGGCCCGAGCCCGACCGAGGACGCCGAGACCCTCGAAACCCCGATCGGGGCCGCCGGGCTGGTGGCGACGGCGGGGGCCCGCACGTCGACGATGGTGAGCCGGGTGTCGCGCCGGCCGCTCCAGTGCATGCAGGGTGAGGTGAACGAACCGGTGTAGAGGCCGGCGGGCAGGCGCACCGAGGACGACGCCCACGTCGGGGCCGGGTCGAAGTTGTCGAACAGCGCGCGGCCGCGCTCGGCCGCGATCCGCCCACCGGCCACCACGACGTCCGGGGGGAGCCGCGCGGTCAGGTCCTGCACGATCTGCAGGTCGGCGAGCCGGGCCGGAGCGATCGAGCCGAGCACGTGGTCGAGGCCGAAGGCACGCGCGGGGGTGAGGGTGGCCTCCCGGACGACACGGACGGCGGCGCCGCCCGCTCGGATCTCCTCCCGTACCCGGTCGTCGAGGTGATCGGAGATCAGACCGCCACCCACCGGCGGCATCTCGGCTCCGGCGGGCCCGCCGACGAGATGGGCGGCGCCCGGCAGGAACGCGGCGGGCCCGGCGCTCCCGATGAACGGGCCGGGCATCCCCGTCAGCGGGCTCACCTGCCGGGGGACGGCACGCGCGACGTCCACGGCCTCGACGGCGGCCTGGTGTGGCGCGGTGGCCTCGTACGGCGTGGTCGCTTCATATGGCCCGGTGGCGTCGTAGGGCGCGCTGCCCTCGTGCGGCGCGGCGGGACGGGACGGGACGGCGAGCCCGTCGCGGGTGCCGGCGGGGCCGCGGGGCAGGACACGCAGCGGTGTGCCGGTGCGCAGCACGAGCGAGCGGCCGCGCGGGCCGTGGATCTGCTCGATCTCGGCGAGGTCGGTCAGCACCGTCACCGTGCCGCGCGGAACGACGAGCCGGGCGAGCTCCCCCGGGCCGAGCAGCGTCCGCTCGACCGACGCGCGGGCGTCGACGTAGGCCGGGAGCACGAACCGGCCGGCCGCGTCCAGGCTGCGGCGGGCGCCCACGGCGCTCGGCCGGGTCACCGCGGCGATGTAGCGGCCGGCGATGAGAATGTCGCGCCGCATCATCTCGCCGGTCTGGACAACGAAGACCACCCCGCCACGGATCGCGAAGTCGGCCTCGGCGCGGCCGGTGGCGATGTCGCGCAGCCGCTCGAGCTCGTCCGGGGTGGGGGTGAGGGGCTCGCGCAGCGGAGTGGGCACCGTCACCGGGCGGGGGGCCCGGCTGCCGCGCGCGGCGCCCGTGCGGCCGGGGACGGGCGTCGCCCGGCGGCGGCCGGGCACCCGCGCCACCGCGGGCGCGGCGAGCGGCGGAAGCGACCGTAACGGCCCGGCAGGCACCACCCCCGGCGCCATCGACCCCGGCGCCATCGGGACCGGTGCCATCGGGACCGGAGCGGCCGGCCCTGGTGTCACCGGCACGGATGCGGCCGGGAGCGCGTGGGAGGGGACGGCGTCGACCGTACGGTCGACGTCCCGCTCAGCGGTCATGACGCCCTCCGGAACTCACCGGTCGACGCCGCCGACCGCCCGGCCACGGACCCGCGCAGCGAGCCCCGCGGCGGCCGGGCCGACCTCGACCCCGCCACGACGCGACCGCGCCCGCACGTTCCGACGCATTGCTGTACAACCGCATTCTCGTACGGGAGCGACACGTCGCGTGGTGGGGTGTCAGGAAGCAAGCAGTGCCAGGTGCGCCACATCACAGCCTGCGACCTGCGGTTGCGCACTCGGACGGCCGCCGGCTGCCCGCCGCGGGGTGCCACGCCGCTCACCCGCGCCGGGCCGGGTCGGGCCCGTACCGGGCGAGCACGACGGCCTCGGCGAGGCCCACCAGGGCGTAGACCGCGACGCTGGCGGCGGTGATCACGACCACCGAGGCCCACACCCCGCCGTAGTCGAACGTCTGTTGCGCGCGTTGCATGAAATAGCCCAGGCCCTTGCCGGTGGCCAGCCATTCCGCGAGCAGCGCGCCGATGATCGCGCCAGGTACGGAGATGCGCGCCGAGACGAACAGCGCGGGCAGGGAGCTCGGGAGCGCCACCTTGCGCAGCACCGTGAACGGCCCGCCGCCGTAGGCGACGACGAGGTCGGCGGCGGCCGCGGGCCCGGAGCGCAGCCCGAACACCAGGTTCACCAGGGACGGGAAGAACACGACGATCCCGGCGATCACCGAGACCGCCAGCAGGCCGCGGCCGAAGACGAGGGTGAGCAGCGGCGTCATCGCGACCAGGGGCACCGAGCGCAGCATCATCGCCACCGGCATCAGCGACTGCTCGACCGCGCGGTTCAGCACGAACGCGACGGCCACACCGAGCGCGGCGAGGGTGCCGGCGACGTAGCCGACCGCGGCGTCGCCGAGGGTGTGCCACAGGCCGTCCAGGATGACGGAACGGTTCTGGGCGGCGTCCGGCTCGGTGAACAGGTACTTCCAGACCGCCCCGGGGTCCTTGGCGACGAGGGCGTTGAGGTCGAAGACCTCGATGAAGGCGTACCAGAGCCCGACGATCACCGCGGTGGACGCGACGGCCGAGAGCAGGGTCCGCCCGGCCCGCGCGGCAATCGCCCCCGCCACCCGGCTGCCACGACCGCCGGACGATGCGGTGTCCGGCGTCACGGTGCTCATCGGGCGCCTCCAGGGTTACCGCGGGGGGCCCAGGGCGTCAGCAGCCGGGCCAGCAGCGCGGTCAGGGCGTAGCCGAGACCGGCGATGGCGGAGGCGACCAGGGCCAGCGCCCAGGTGCGCGGCACCTCCAGTGCCTGCTGCGAGTTGACCATGGCGATCCCGAGGCCGCGGTCGGCGCCGAGGAACTCGCCGATGATCGCACCCAGGATCGCGGCCGGCGCGGCGATCTGCAGCGCCGCGAAGGTGCTCGGCAGGGCGGCGCGCAGCCGGACGTAGCGCATCTGGTGGACGACGCCGCCGCCGCTGGCCCGGATCACGTCGAGGCTGGCCGGGTCGGCCGCGCGCAGGCCGAGCAGGGTGCCGACCAGCGTCGTGAAGAACACCGAGATCCCGGCCAGTGCCTTCTGCGGCGTGCTGCCGTCGAAGACCGTGGTCAGGATCGGGCCGATCGCGATGATCGGCAGGCAGTAGGAGGCCACCCCGATCTGGAGCAGCACCCGCTCGACGACGGGGACGCCGAAGAACAGCACCGCGAGGCCGATCGCCAGGCCGTTGCCGATGAGCCAGCCCTGGGCCGCGATCGACACGGTCGACCGGGCGGACGTCCAGAGCAGGCGATGGTCGTCCCACAGGGCGCGGACGACCTCCCAGGGCGTGGGCACGACGCTTCCGCGGTCGAGCAGCGTCACGGCGAGCAGCCACCACACGGCGACCAGGCCGACGACGCCGATCGTCCCGCCGAGCCACGCCGGCCGGGTCATCCGGCCTCCCCTGCCGTCGGGCCGGTACCGGCGAACAGGAGCGTGGACAGCTCGTCGTGCAGCTCGTGGAACCGGGCGGTGCGCAGCATCTCCGGGGTGCGCGGGCGCGGCAGGTCGATGTCGACGCGCGCCGCGACGCGCCCGGGGCGGGCGGTCATCACCGCGACGGTGTCGGAGAGGATGACCGCCTCGGGGATCGAGTGGGTCACCAGGACGGTGGTCGTCGAGCGTTCACTCCAGATGCGCAGCAACTCGAAGTTCAGGCGCTGGCGGGTCATGTCGTCGAGGGCGCCGAACGGCTCGTCGAGCAGCAGCACCTTGGGCTGCACGACGAGGGCGCGGGCGATCGCGACCCGCTGGCGCATGCCGCCGGAGAGCTGCGCGGGCCGGGCCCGCTCGAAGCCGGTCAGCCCGACGAGAGCGATCAGGTCACTGATGACCTTGCGTTCGGCCTTCAGACCGCTGACCTCAAGCGGCAGCCGGATGTTCGCCTCGACCGACCGCCAGGGCAGCAGGGCGGCGTCCTGGAAGGCGATGCCGAGGTGATGCGCCCGGCGGGCCACCGACGGCGCCTCGCCGTGCACCAGCGCCATCCCGGCCGTGGGCGCCTCCAGATCCGCCAGGATCCGCAGCACCGTGGACTTGCCGCAGCCCGAGGGGCCGATCAGCGTCAGGAACGAGCCCTCCGCCGTCGCGAGGTTGACGTCGTCGAGGGCCACGACGCGACCGCGGCCCATACGGAACTCCTTGCCGAGCCCGGTCACGCTCACACCGGACCCGTCGGGCGCGGCCGATGTCGTCATACGAGATCAGGCTTCTCCTGGTAGAGCTCCTTGATGATCGACAGGTCGAACAGCTCGTCGGCGGTGATGCTCACGCCGGCGATCCCGAGGGTGTCGATGTTCTCCGCGAGGAGCTCGTCGGTGACCGTGAACAGACCGTTCGCCCTGGTGTCGGCGGTGAGGATGAGCGCGTTCTGGTCCTTGCTCTCCAGGGTCTGCTCCTCCTCGTCCAGGCCGAGGTCCTTTCCGTAGACGGTCGCCGCGAGGTGCGCGCCAAGCGCGGGATCGGCCAGCGAGTCCTTCCATCCGCGGATCTCGGCGGTGAGCGCGGCCTTGATCTTGTCCCGTTCCCTGTCGATGGACTCGGTACGGACCATGTAGGTCTCGGAGACCAGCGGATAGTTGTGGTCGGCGAGCAGGAAGGTCGTCACCTCGAACCCTTTGACACGCAGCAGGTTCGGTTCGTTCGTGACGAAGGAGAACCAGCCGTCCACGGTGCCCGTCGTGAGCGGGAGCGGGTCGAACTCGACCGGCACCTTTTCGATCGACTTCGGATCGATCTTGTTCGCCTTGAGGAACGCCGACCAGACACTCTCATTGGTGGCCTGCACCCCGATCTTCTTGCCGACCATGTCCTGCGGGCCGGCGATGGGCTTGTCCGCCATGGAGACGATCGCGAACGGGTTCTTCTGGTACTGCGCACCGATGATCTTGATCGGCGCGCCGTTGAGGATGGCGTTGCCGGTGATGTCGGGCGCGGAGATGCCGATGAACGCCTTGCCGGTCGCGACGTCGGTGTCCTGTGGCGTCGCGGAGGGGCCACCGGCGATCATGTTGACCCCGGAGAAGCCCGCCGCCTTGTAGTAGCCCCGCTGATCCGCGATGTAGGCACCGGCGAACTCGGTGTTCTTGATCCAGGAGAAGCGGATGTCGAGGACACCGAGACCGCTGCTCGACGAGCCGCCGTCGCCACTGTCGTCGCCGCACGCGGCGAGCAGGCCGCCCCCGCCGAGCGCGAGCAGCGTCGCCCCGGCCGTCGCCCCCATTCCCCCACGGAGGAATCCGCGTCTGTCGAAACCCGTACTGCTGGCTGTTGCCACCGAACCCCCATCGACGCGCCCGCGACACCCCGTTCAGCCGTTCCCATCGACCTGTCAGGCGGTTCCACGGACGCTAGAAAGCAGGAGTATCGGACCTATCGCGGCCACGTGAACAGCCAGTTACCAGGCATCAGGGCCCGCTGAGCCCGGGGCGCCGGCCCATTTCACGACCGAGGTCGCCGAATACGAATACGAGGAGATCACCGATGTCATCTCGATGACATCTGCAGGAGCGCGGCGACTCTCACCCGGGCCGACTTCACCGAGTTGTTCTAGAACGGGGCAGACATCACCGACACTGACCTGAGCTGGGCAGATCCGACCCACGCCGAGCACACCGAGGCGGATCTCGCGGACTCCGGGCTTGTCGCGGCGGATCTCACGAGCGTGGTGGGTCTGACGGAAGTGCAGTTGGTGACGGCCTCAGGGAACGCCCGGACGCGCTCCACCGACTCCACGGAGATCGTCTGCCTGCTTCGCCCACTGCAGACAGAGCCGCTACGGCCGAGGACCGAGGCGAGGCCGAGGTGAGGGAGGGGGCAAGGCACGCCCGCCCGGCGGCGTGCGGGAAGCAGCTCCCGATCTCAGCGGTTCCGGAAACGCGGCGCCCAGCGGACCGGCCGGGCGAGCAGCGAGCTGGGAAAGCAGGTCCGCTGTCGGCACGGTGGAGTTCGTCCAAGGGGTCGCCAGAACTGGACGGGCCAGGTCGACTACCGCGTTCACCGCCTGCGTCTCGGTCTCGTCACGCGCCAGCGCGTGCACCCTGGCTGTCGCTGCGGCGAAGCGGTGGGACTCGCCGTGAGTCCACATCCGGGTCCGTTCCGAGTGGATCGCCGCCGCCGCCGCAGGTGGTCGCCGCCACGCACCATCAGGACTACGGCTGTTCAGGTAGAGAGCGGTGTTCCCGCGACGAAGCACACTGGTGACGTGCACGGGAACGGTGCCGACGTCGATGGCCTGCGCCTCGCGGAGGATCGCGCTGAAGCAGGCGTCGTGGATGGTCGCGTTGATCGGCCGACCGTGGCCGTGTGCGGCGACCTGCTTCCAGTACCGCTCCAACACACCCAGACGGCTCAGCGCGGCCGGGACAGCAAGAAACGCGACCTCGACACGATAGCCGGCGGCGGCGAACCGGCGAGCCGGGCCGTCGAACTCGTCTGGAAGCCGCATCGCCGATTCCATGAGCACATCGACACGCTGAGCAATGGCCCACTCCTGGGCTTTCTGCATCCACCGACGTCCGTCGAGACTGGTGTAGGCCCCGGCCGTGGTGTCGTCCGCCGCCATGAGCGACGGGTATCGCGGGTGGTAGGGCTTGAGAACGTCCAGGTCGATGGTGATCGCACCGCCGCGCCTGTTGAGCGCATGCCGAACCATCAGCGCGGTGTTGGTCTTGCCCGCGCCAGTCTGCGCGGCGATGAACACCACTACCGGTGCGGACTGCCTCGGCCGACCCGCGTACTCGGTCGAAACGATCAAATCCTGGAAAATCTGTTCGTTACGGGCCTCGGACAACCGGTAGCGGTTGCGGTCGACGTCAGCCACGAATCGACTGCAGGTAGCGCAGCGCCTCGGCCGCGGCGCGTCGTGTCTGTGCGATGGTCTCCGGCTGGTCGGGACGCAACGCCTGTCGCCGAGCCACGAAGGCCTGCAACTGCGCCCGCCAGGTCGTGATCTCTGTCTCGGTGAACGCTGCCGGCTCGTCAACGGCCGCCGACAACAACGAGGCATAGCCCCCAACGACCTGGTTGACCTCCTCCACCGCCGTCTCGCAGTCCGCGGCGGTTGCGTCGTCCCACACGAAGGGCGCGAGGCCACCCAACACTGTCTCGTCCTCGGCAGTCATAGCTGAATCCTTCCGCAAGAGCACTGGAAGCGCTCACGCCGCTCCTGAATTGCTACCGACCGACTGACGGCAGCTGACCGGCGACGCGCGAGCCCCATCTGCAGTGAGTCTGCCATCGCTTTGTCGACCCACAGACGAGCGTCCTGGTGATCGAGGCGTCGAGGTCGCGTAGGAGTCGCTCGTCACCTTGAAGAAGGTCAACGAACCCGAGGCGGTAAGGGCGAGTCCGACCGGCACTGAATTTGACGGCGTCGCCAACGTTGGCCAACAGCTCGTGGAGAGCACCTTTGGTGCTGAATTTCCCATCCCGACCTGACCACCAAGCAAGATCGCCGTCGGATGCCCCTGCGGGCAGGATGAGTTAAGAAACCCGGGGCGATCCGATCTCGAAAGATTTGCTCATGCTCTTCCGGGGCAGTGGTATTCTATCACGCCGATACGTACAGGCGCCGGGCACGGGGGCCGTATTCCCGGAGGACCCGGGCCGCGGTATCCGGTCCACCCACGAGCATCTGCCGCCGTTCAGCGGCCAACACGGCACTCTGTTCACGCAGAGCATTCACCTTGACATCGTCCCGACTGATCTTGATCTGCTTTGATGTCCAGGCGATCAACGACCCGAGTATCCACTCGGCTACCTCGAAGTCAGTGCCCTGCCCATAAGACCAGGTAGGCAGGCTGCACCCAAGTACCGGCCGACGCCCACTGCTGTGCGATTCGGACATCAACACCTCCGCTCTTTTAAAACTCCTTGACTCTGTTTATCACGGTCATGCCACTCGTGGCAGCCGGTGCGTCTTGACCTCGCCGGCCGTACTACTGATCGTCGACCGCCACCTCCACCAAACCCTTACTCGGACAGCCCCCGGTAAGACTCGGGCAGCCCCCAGTAAGGTCACCGATGCGGGCCGGCCCGGCGTAGGCACCGGCCAATACGCCGCAGCCGCGCGGGCGGCGGTGACTTGCAGCAGACGAGGGGTCGAGGCCCGGTCGGTGACCGAGGCGGGCTTAGCACTGGTAGGTCCGCGCCTTCGCCGCCGCACCGGCGGCAGGGGCCGGGTCGACTGCGGTAGACGTGGGCACCAGGCCGGCAGGAGGAGTGAAGTCAAATCGTTCACCTTCGGCGGCCAGGGGGCTGTCGCCCTGCTCGCCAAAGTCGTCCGCCCACCCCGATGGCCAGCGGGGTGGGCGCCGGCCAGTCCTCGGTGACCATGTCGTCGAACAACATCTGCCCCGCGATCCGTCCTGTGCCGGCTGCCGTCGCGCGGCGGCGCCGGTTGACCACGGTAACCGCATCCCTCACACAGATCGTATCGGTTGCGAGATGAACACCTTGCGTTGCCTGTGACGCAGGCGAATGCCATGCTCACCTGTAGGTGTATTGCGGAGGCTTGTTGATCCGGTTGGGGGCAAGACGTTGCCGGAGTGGCGCGGAACGTACAGCCCAGCGGGTGGGGGTGTTGCGGGGAGCAGTCGACCGTGTCGCCGCCCGCCTGCCGTGATCGGCAAGGTGCAGCGGACTCCCGCACCACCGCCCCCGTCGAACAGGAAGCCGTTGCTGTGACCCAGCCGTCCGACAGCCCGCCGTCCAGCTATCCGGATCCGATCCTCGACGCGATGCAGAACAGCGCGGAGAAAAGTGTCGCGGCCCTCACGGGAACGATCTACGCCGCCCAGTTCCTCGCGGCCCGCCGGGCCGCGGCAGTGCTCGAACCGAGCACCGAGGCCATGCGCGCCGGGGGTCCGGTCATCGACGGCCGGGTCTTCGCCCCCACCGCCCGCCCGTCACATCCCGCCGGCCGCGCGGACCAGCGCCGTGGGCGCACGGGTGCGTTTCCATCCCCGAGCTCCCCGCAGCGTCCGACCGGCGGGCGAGGGCAGGCGCCCCAGCGCAGTACCGCGACGTCGTCGCCCCGCCGGACCACCGGGCCGCGCCGGGGCTGACTGCGCTGCGTGTCAGTCGTCGTTGTTCGGCCAGCCGTCCGGTGGGGGGACGACGCGCAGGATCGGGTCGGGTTCGTGGGGGCGGCTGGTGCGGTCCGGTGAGCAGCGGGCGAACGGGCCGGAAGGAGAGAGCAGGCGGGGCCACTGGTGGTCGAAGTGGTCGCGTAGCCAGGTCGCGATCCCGAACTCGCCGTCCAGGCGTAGCGACTCGAACGCCCGCCACAGCGATTCCAGGCGCAGCACGGCCTCGCCGTGGTCCCACCACCATGGGCACCAGCGGAACTCCCCACCCAACGGTCGGGGGAACATCACCGCCAGGAACTCCGCGACGAACGACTCCAGGTCGGGGTAGCACAGCTGCGGTGGGTCGTCGCCCTCATCCGTGTCGCCGCTGTCGGGTGCGGCGCCGTTCGTCGCCGCGGCGGTGAGCGCGGCGTCGTGGTCGGCGAGGGTGCGTTCGACAGCGGCGAGCCGCACCACCAGGTCGTCGTCGGTCACATCTGCTCCAGGGACGTGGCTGCCTGCGGGTCGGAGGCGGCTGCGGGCGGGGCGGCGCGGTCGGTGATGTGCGCGGTGGCCGCAGTGATCGCCGCGGTGATCTGGGCGCGGTGCGGGCCGGTGTACCAGGGGCGTAGGGCGATCGCGGCAACTCGGGTGCCGGTGGCCAGCAGCAACGCCCGGCCCTTGGGCAGGGCGCGGATGTCGGCGGGGTCGAGGATCCGCTGCCGCCGGGCGGAGATCGACACGCTCACGCCCTGGGTGGAGTGGCTGACCGACTCGGTGGGCACGTCGTGTTCCCCGACGAGTTTGGACAGGTCCTCGGCCAGGCGGGGGTCGTCGATGCCCGCGCCGATGATTTTGATGGTGGCGGCCGACCACAGGGCGTCCATGCCGGGTTCGCCCCACACCCGCACTCCTTGACGGTAGGACTGCAGGATCGTCATCGGCACGATCCCGCGTGACCCGAGGTGGGAGTACAGGTCGGGCAGGTCGGCGATCTTGCAGATGTTCGCGGCTTCGTCGAGGACGAGCAGCAGCGGCGGGTCGAGGCGGCCGCCGTGCGCTTCGGCGCGGCGTACCCCGGCGCGCACGACCTGGTCGGTGAGGGCTGCGACCAGTGGGGAGGCGGCTCCCTCGTCGGTTTTTGACATCAGGTACAGCGCGTCGCGGCCGGCGGTGAAGGTGGCCACGTCGAGTTCGCGGTCGACGTGGCCGGGGGTGACCCAGCGCAGGATCCGGTCGTTGCGTAGGCAGCGGGCGGCGGCGCGGGCGGTTTCGTAGACGCCTTCGCGGGTTTCCGGGGCGCCGGACTGGCGGCCGCGTAGCCCGGCGGCGACGGCGGGGTATCCGGCGCCGGCGAGTGCCTCGGCGGGGATCGGGGAGCCGGAGTCGTTGAGCCAGGCGTAGACGTCGGTGAGGTCGCGGTCGGCGACGGCGGCGGCGAGCAGGAGGCTGGCGAGCAGGTCGCCGGCGGCGGCCATCCAGAAGTCGCCGGAGCCGCGGTCCCCGCGGACTTCCTGTAGGAAGTGGCCGGCGAGCCGGTCGGCGTCCTCGATGCCGCTGATGGCGGCCAGTGGGTTCCACCACCAGGTCTGTTCGGCGTGGGCGATCTGCTGCGGGTCGAACGTCCACACGCCCCGCCCGGCCTGCGTGCACAGTGCGGCGGTGGCCGCCCACAGGTCCGCTTTGTTCCCGGTCGCGACGACCGCGCCGGGGGCGGCCAGTGTCATCGGGATCGCCAGTGCGGTGGTTTTGCCTGAGCGGGGGGCCATGAACGCGACCGCGACGTCCTCCCAGCTGCCGCGCAGCACCGGCCCGCGGGGCAGCAGGTCCCCCACGACCCAGCCGGCGGCGTCGGCGGGCAGCGCCCGGCGGTCGACACCGGCCAGGGAGGGCCGTAGTGCCCGTGCCCGTGCCTCGACCCCGGCTGGGGCGAGCGGGGCGACGTCGGTCGGGTGCGCCATCGACGGCAACGCCAACCGCCAGGTCTGCCCCCGTCGGGCCCGCCCCCGCCAGCGGCGTACTGCCAGGCCCACGCCGATGCCGACCGCGATGGCGACGGCGCCCATCAGCACGCCGAACACGGCGATCCACCCCCGCGACACTCCCGGGCAGGCCGAGCCCGGCTGGCCATTGAGCAGGTGGCCGAGGAAGTCGGTGAACCCGGTGACCTGGCCGCCGCCGGCCGCGGCGGCCAGGCGCACCGTCATCCAGGCCAGCCATGCCAGTCCCCCCGCGCCCCATCCGGCGGCGAGCACGACCCAGGGCAGGACCCCGGTGCGCGGCGTCGGGGTGCCGCTCACCGTCGGGTGTCCGGGTGGGTGCGGCGGATGGCCTGGTCGGAGTCGTACAACGCGACCTCCGCGGGCAGCAGGGTCATCTGGACCGGGATCCCCAACCGCCCCCCGGTTTTGATCATGTATTTGCCGCGGCCGGGGTGCCGCCCGCCGGGCTGCCAGGAGTCCGGCGCCGACCAGGAGGCGATCATCTGCCACTCGGCGTCGGTGAGCGGGGTGATCTCCTGCACGCGGCCGAGTTCGCGTGGTGGCAGCCCAGCCAGGACGGTGATCGCCGCCCGGTCGACGAACCCGCGGGCCTTGGCCCGGTCCTCCTCGGTGGCCAGCGCGTCGAGGTCCGCCAATGAATGAGTGATCATCAGGCTGGCCATTCCCTTGGCGCGGTTGAGCCGGGTGAGGGCGTCGGCGTGTTCGACCAGCCCGGGGGCGCCGCGCAGCGCCCGCCACAGCTCGTCCATCACCGCCAGGTAGGTGCGCCGCGGGCCGGCGCCGACCTCGGCCAGGGCTGCGGCGGCGTCGACCGCCCCGTGCCCATACGCCCAGGTACACAGCAGCGCGGCGGCGAGCAGGGTGTCCCCGGCCGCGCCGACACGGGAGATGTCCACGCTCACCGCCGGCGCGTCCAGGTCGATCGGGGTGCTTGTCGGCCCGTCGAACACCCCCGCCAGGCTGCCTTCGCACAGCAGGGCGAGGGAGGCGACAAGGTCGTGGACGCGATGTTGGTAGGCGACCGGGTCGTCAGTGCGCGCCGCCGCCCGCAGCTGGTCGGGGCCTTCGTCGAGCACGCGCAGCACGTCGGGGACGGTCGGGTCGGCGATCCGGGTGTCGAGCAGGTCCACCGCCCGACCCAGGATGACCTCCTCGACATTGAGGACCCGGTCCCCGCGCACCAGGCTGATCAGCGCGAGGAGCAGCGCCAGACGCCGCCCGCGGACCTCCCAACGCAGCGCGGCGGCCGCGTGCGGGTCCATCCCGGCCAGCACCTGACCCAGCGGGCCGGCGTCGAGGGGATTGATGCGGTCCAGGCCGCGACCCACTTTGATGATCTGTCCGCCGAGGTGGGCGATGTGCGCGACGTAGTCGGGTTTGGTGTCCCCGAGGATCAACGCCCGGGTGCCGGCGGCCACCATCCCAGTGATCAGCCGGTGCGACAGGGCGGACTTGCCGACCCCGGGCTGGCCGAGGACGAACATGCCCGGATTCGTCGTCAGCCCGGCGCGCAGCCACGCCAACGGGTCCAGGCACACCGTCTCCCCCCACAGCATGTGCCGCCCGACCGGCACCCCCTCCACCGGCGACCCCGACCCGGCAACGAACGGGAACAGCCCGGCGATCTGCACGGTGGTGCCCTGGAACTCGTCCGCGGCGATCACATGGGCGGCGCGTCCCCCGCCGCGCATCCGCCAGCCCCACGGCGGTGGCAACGCGGTCCTGGCGGCGGCCGGCATCGTCTCCCCCGGTGCCAGCGTTGCCGGCGGCGGCAGTACGACCAGATTTCGGGCCGGGGGCTGGGCGGAGGTGTGTCGGCCGCGGCGGCGGTTCAGTGCGGCCACCGCGTCGCCAGCACCGCCGGATGCAGCCCGCACGGCAACGTCGCGGCGAACCCCGCCGCCTGCGCCCCGTACAGCCGGCGTAGTCGGATCTTCGCCGAGTCCGCGCGGGTCTCCACATCCGACGCCGCTTTCACCAGGTCGGCGGGGTCGAGCACCGTCGTGGTCACATACATCGACATCAGCACCACCCCGGCGCCCTGGGCCTCCTCCCGGGCCGCGCGGGACGCCGCCGCGGCGTCCACACTGTCGCGGGCCTGCGGGTCCCGGCCGGTCCGCGCCCGGTAGGAGGCCCGGAACGACGCCGCGTTCACCTCGGTCTCCAACAGCCGCGCCGCCGCGCCGGCGGCCAGCGGCCGGTACAGCATCGTCGTCCGTGTCGGCCACGCCCCCGGAGCGAGCAGCCGCGACAACACGTCGGCGTGGACCAGCTGGCGGGGTGCCTCCCGCCAGCCCCACGACGTCGAGGTCCCCGAGTCGTGCCGGTAGGCATCCCACGTCTCCTGCGCGGCGACCGGCCCGGCATCCGCCCAGCTCAACAGCTCCCGGCCTGGAGCCGTGCCGTCCAACAACCGGCCGACCTGCCCGCGCGCCGCCGGGTCGAACGCGACCCGCACCGCCCCGGCCAGATCCGCCGCCGACGCCCGGCCCAGCACCGTCACCCCGCACCCACCCAGCCCGGTTTCCAAGCCGTCGAGCAGGCGGGAGAACTCCACCGCGGTATCGAGGACGGTGCCCGGCCGGGTCGGGGAGAACCGCGGATCGAACGTGATCGAAATGCGGGTGTCGACATCGGCGGCGCTGTACGGCGCCGCCGCCACGAGATCGGTCACGATCGCCCGCGCCGCCGCCGGCGCCTGCGGATCCAGCCCGCCGACTACCCGGTCCCGCAACGTCGACCCCGGATCCGGGGCGGTGTCCACCGTGACCGCCACCCAGCGCACCGCCGGCACATAGCCCAACCCGGCCAGCCAGCCACCCCACGCCGCCACCCAGCCGTCCGCATCCGACCCCGCCAGCCACGTCGAGGTCGCCGCCACCCGCACGGTGGCCGTCACCAGGCCGCTGTGCCGGTCCCACACCAGCCCGAACCGACCCCCGGCCCCGTCCTCCACATCCACCAGCACCATCGGCGCCAGCACCCCGGGCAGCTGCCACGCCCGGGGATGCTCCACCAGCACCCCGCCCGTCAACCGCGTCCACCCGCGCGCCACCGCGACCTGCCAACGCACCTGCCCGACGATCCGATGCGTCAACGGCACGCCATCCCAACGTGCGACCATCAGCCCCACCCCGAGGGCCAGCAGCGGCCCGACCACCACCAGCAACACCGGTGCGGCGGTGGCCAGGATCAGCGCGAACGTCACCGCGCCGAGCACCGCCATCGTCTGCCCCGTCGACAGCCCCATCAGGCCCAGGCCGCGGCGACGCCGCCAGCCGCCATAGGTGCGAACCGGCGGCTGCTCGGTCACCTGGCCGTCCCCGACGGGCCCGTCTCAGGCGGACCGAACGCCCCCGCGGCTTTGTCCCGGGCCGCCTGCCCTGCGGTCATCCCTGCCTGCGCCGCCATCCCGGCGACACCTCCAGCCGCACCGGCTGCGGCACCCCCTCCCGCGGCGCCGGAAGGCCCGCCACCACCAGGACCGCCGGGTGTTCCACCACCAGGACCGCCGGGTGTTCCACCACCAGGACCGCCACCGCCGTCACCAGAACCGGGACTGCTGTTTCCGGGAGCGGCACCGGTCGGTCCCTGCTGAGGCCGCAGATGATCGGCATGCTGGTTCGCCGACCAGCCGCCCGCGGGCTGGCCGCCGCGCATGCTGGACAGCCCCTGCAACGCGAACCCCGCAGACATCAGCAACTGACCGGTGCCACCGGAACTCGTGACCTCTCCGGTGGCCCAGGTGAACATTCGCATCAGCACCGGCAACGCCACGATCGAAAGGACGATCATCGCGTAGCCGGCGATCGCCGTCCTGATGTCCTCGCCTTTCCCCGCCAGGGTGAACGCCGCCGCATAGACCAACGCCGCAGCCGGCTTGTAACAGACCATTGCCAGCAGCCAGCCGGATATCCGTGGCAGCCACCCCGCCGTCGCCTTGGTCATCTGCCCGGCCGCGGCCAGTTGCAGAACCCCCAGCAGGATCAGCACAGCCCCATCCCGGAAGATCATGAGAACGCCCTGGACCAGCGCGGACGCCAACGCCAGCAACCCCAAAGCGATCTTGATACCGACCGTTGGGCCGAAGGGCCCTCCGGACAGCGTGAGCAGCGCCGTCGTCCGATCCGCGAAGTCGCCGTCATCCAGGGCCTGATCAATCACCCACACAGACATCTCGTCGCCAGCGGTGACCGCCAGCGCGACCAGGGTGGTACCGGTCGCCGTCGCCACCGCATAAGCGGTGAGCCCGCGCCCTACCTGCACCAGCGGGTTACCTTTGCGTTCGATTGCCAGCCGGATACTCTGCACGAAAATTCCACCTACTAGCATCGCCACCACGATCGGGAACAACGACCCCCGGATCATCCCGATCGTCTCGTGCTCGCCGAGAACATCCGCCGAGCCCTGCCGGGCCCAGAGAGTCATCGTGTTCTTGACCGTCCATTCAATCGAATCCGCGAGCATGTCGGCGAAGAAATCGAAGACCTTGGATGCGGTGCCTTCAGCGGCATCTGTGATGGCACTTTTTGTCTGGCAGATGGGGTCGAAGGGCAGACACACAGCGGTCTCCGCTCAGCGGGTGAAAGGTAGGTAGGTCGAGGTATCGCGTGCCGGGCCTCCCGCCGATGCCCAGTCGCCGCCTGCTGGGGCGATGACCCGCCAGTCGTCGTCAATCCAGCGCAGGTCCACCTGAACCGCGGCCGACACCAGATCACCGTTCTCGGAAACCTGGGAGATCAGGTAGTGCATCGTCACCTGATCCGGGGAGTAGGAGTCCACCCTCCATCCGTCCAGCGACGAGTCGGATCCGGCGATACGCTGCCCCGGCTTCGGCACGCTGCTGCTCCCGTCGCGCCGTGCCGCGGCCAGCAGTGCAGGCTTGTCCACTCCGACCACCTGGCTGCTGATCGTCGGTTCGTACACCGGCGCGCCGAGATTCGGGGCTGTGCGGTAGGCGATGTTCACCGCGGCGAGCACGGCGCCCAGCGGGGAGTGCGCGAATCCCGAGGCGAGATCTCCCTCCATCGTCCGGGGCCCGGCGGTGGGGCTTCGGGGCAGCCTCAACCCGCCCAAATAGTCGTACATCTCCACATCGCGGTTATCGATGGACGGCAAACCCGAGGTCGTCTCCTGCGCCGGCAGCGATGCGGTGGCCGATCCCGGCACGACTGCGGCCGTCGCCCTCGTCCCAGGAGGCACCGGGGTGTCGTCCCCGCGGCTGCCGATCACCACCCCGACCAGGATCCCCACGGCGAGCACGACAATCGCGCCCACGACGACGGCGGGTCGACGGGTCATACGAACGCCGAGACCAGAGCCGGGGCCGCCACAGCCAGCGACACAGCCAGCAGACCCCAGGGCACCCCCATGGCGCCCTCGACGGCCATCGCCGACCGGTTACGCCGCCCGATCCCCATCATGATCGCGCACCACAACAGCCCGGCCACCCCGGCGACGAACGCACCCCACTTCAGCCAGCTCAACGCGGTATTAACCGCCTCGCCCAACCCCGGCGGTGCTTCGACGTCGGGGTTCGGCACGTCCTTATCAATCGCCGGATCCGTTACCTGCCCCGTGCCATCGGCCGGCTGCGCGAGTAGCTGGGGCGCGGCTAGGGCCGTCAGCATGTGCACCTGCAGGGACTCCAGCACAGCCCTATGTCTCCTTCTCGAGTGCACGGTGGATCCGTTCCACCGCCACGGTGATCGCCGGGGCCAGCGGTTCGGCCAACGGGTCGTCCACGTATCGCCAGCGCGGCACGTACGGCAACCGCACGACCGTCCCGACCCGGTCGGCCAGCAGCCGCACCCGGGCGGTGACCGCCTGTGGTTCCGGCCACGGGCCGTCTCCCACCACGACCAACACCCGCGGGACCACCCCCGCCGCCCGCGCCGCGGCCACCGTGTCCACCGCCACCTGTGCTGCCTGCGCGGTGCCGCGGGTCACCAGCACCGTCGGCCAGCGCCGCAGATGCGCCCGCCCCCAGTCGGTCACCAGCGACAGGTCCACAGCGGGTTCCAGCAGCCGGGCGAGCGTCGTCGTGCCGGCGCCGCCGTGACAGCCCACCACCGCCACCACATCCCGATCCGCGTGCGCCGCCGGGGCGTCACGGGGTGTCGCTGACGGTGTCCATCCCGACCCGGGAACGCCAGGGCGGCGACGGTGCGACGCAACCGTCACCCAGCCCCCCACGTCCCAACGCCGGAAAGAGATGATCTGAACACGTAATGAGGTCAGCCCTTACGCTCTATGTCAGGATGGTCACCGGTCAAGCGATTTGACGGGTGTTGTGCATATCGCCCCGAACGTCACTGGATGTGCAGGCGCGGGGATCAAGCCTGCCCGACCACCCCGGCCAGTTCTCCTTCGACGACCTGGCCGACGCACCTGACCCCAGCCCACAGCGCCGAGATGGTCGTCCATTCCTTACGGCGCTCTGACGCAACGGGTGCGTGTAGGCTTCGCGCTCGTGCTGCTGAGCCCGCATGAACAGGAACGCCTGCTCATCCATGTGGCGGCCGGTCTGGCCCGGGAGCGCCTCGCACGCGGGCTGCGCCTCAACTATCCGGAGGCGACCGCGCTGCTCACCTCGTTCCTGCTCGAGGGCGCGCGGGACGGGCGCACGGTCGCCGATCTGATGGCGGCCGGGCGGGCCGTGCTGACCCGCGACGACGTCATGGAGGGCGTGCCGGAGATGCTGGCCGAGGTCCAGGTCGAGGCCACCTTCCCGGACGGCACGAAGCTCGTCACCGTCCACCAGCCGATCCCTTGATCCCCGGCGAGATCGTCACCGCGCCCGGCACGGTGCGGTTGAACCCGGGCCGGCCGACCCGGATGCTGGTCGTGCGCAACACGGGCGACCGGCCCGTCCAGGTCGGGTCGCACTATCACTTCGCCGCCGCGAACCCGGCTCTCGACTTCGACCGCGAGGCCGCCTGGGGCTACCGGCTGGCCGTCGCGGCGGGCACCGCCGTCCGGTTCGAGCCCGGGGTCGAGCGCGAGGTCGAGCTGGTCGCCCTGGCCGGCGCCCGGATCGTCCCGGGGCTGCGCCCGGAGTGGGCCGGCCCGCTCGACGGCGACCGTGGCCGTGACGATGACCGTGGCGGCGACGGCGACGGCGACCGTGAGGGGAACGGCAGTGAGTGAGCTGGAGCGGTCCCGGTACGCCACCCTGTTCGGGCCGACGGTGGGCGACCGGATCCGCCTCGCGGACACCGACCTGTTCATCGAGGTCACCGACGACCTCAGTCGCGGCCCGGGCGGCATGGCCACCGGCGACGAGGCGGTGTTCGGCGGCGGCAAGGTCATCCGCGAGTCGATGGGCCAGGCCCGCGCCACCCGCGCGCAGGGCGCACCCGACCTGGTGATCACCGGCGCGGTCGTGCTGGACCACTGGGGGGTCGTCAAGGCCGACGTCGGCATCCGGGACGGGCGGATCAGCGCGCTGGGCAAGGCCGGCAACCCCGACACCATGGACGGCGTCCACCCGGATCTGGTGATCGGCCCCGGCACGGAGATCATCGCGGGCAACGGGAAGATCCTCACCGCGGGCGCGGTCGACACCCACGTCCACTTCATCTGCCCGCAGCAGGTCCCCGAGGCGCTCGGCACGGGCGTCACCACGCTCATCGGCGGCGGCACCGGGCCGGCGGAGGGCACCAAGGCGACGACCGTCACCGCGTCGCCGTGGAACCTGCACCGGATGATGTCGGCGATGGACGGCTGGCCGGTCAACGTCGCCCTGCTCGGCAAGGGCAACACGGTCAGCGAGGACGCGATGTGGGAGCAGCTGCGCGCCGGCGCGGCCGGCTTCAAGCTGCACGAGGACTGGGGCACCACCCCGGCGGCCATCGACGCCTGCCTGCGCGTCGCCGACGCCTCCGGGGTGCAGGTGGCGCTGCATTCCGACACCCTCAACGAGGCCGGATTCGTCGAGGACACCCTCGCCGCGATCGCCGGCCGGGCGATCCACGCCTACCACACGGAGGGTGCCGGCGGCGGGCACGCGCCGGACATCATCACCGTCGCCTCGTTCGCGAACATCCTGCCGTCGTCGACGAACCCCACCCGGCCGCACACCGTCAACACCCTCGACGAGCACCTCGACATGTTGATGGTCTGCCACCATCTGAACCCGTCGGTGCCCGAGGACCTGGCGTTCGCGGAGAGCCGCATCCGCCCGTCCACGATCGCGGCCGAGGACATCCTGCACGACCTGGGCGCGATCTCGATGATCGGCTCGGACTCGCAGGCGATGGGCCGCGTCGGCGAGGTCGTCACGCGGACCTGGCAGACCGCGCACGTCATGAAGCGCCGCCGCGGCACGCTGCCCGGCGACACGGCCGCCGACAACAACCGGGCCCGGCGCTACGTCGCCAAGTACACGATCTGCCCGGCGGTGGCGCACGGCCTGGACGCCGAGATCGGGTCGGTGGAGGCCGGGAAGCTGGCCGACCTGGTGCTCTACGAGCCGGCCTTCTTCGGGGTGCGGCCGTCGCTGGTCCTCAAGGGCGGTTTCATCGCGTGGGCGGCGATGGGCGACGCGAACGCCTCGATCCCGACCCCGCAGCCGGTGCTGCCGCGGCCCATGTTCGGCGCCGCCCCCGGCCCGGCCGCGGCGAGTTCGCTGATGTTCGTCGCGCCCGCGGCGCTGCAGGACGGCCTCGACGAGCGGCTGGGCCTGGCGAAGCCGATGGTCGCCACGGCGGACGTCCGCCGGCGGGGCAAGGCGGACCTGCCGGAGAACACCGCGACGCCGGACATCCGCGTCGACCCGGACACCTTCACCGTGCGCATCGACGGCGAGGCGGTGGAGGCGGCTCCGGCCACCGAACTGCCCATGGCCCAGCGGTACTTCCTCTTCTGAACCTGCCTCTCGTCCAGGGCCGGCGGCGCCCGCCGGGGATGGCGCGCGGCCGGGTTTCGGACCTCCGGGGGCTTGACCCACGGCCGCCGCCGTGCCCGCAGCCTGTAGTGGTCCCGTCTCGGCGTGTCGCCGCCGGAACGCGGGGCCGGTCGGGAATCATGTGCTGTGCCGCCCCTGACCCGGCTCACGAAAGGCACCCCGATGGACGCGACCACGCCCCGAAAAGCCCGGGCCCGGGCCACCGTGCCCATCGTCGCGCCGACCAACTACAACGACTTCTCCCAGCCGGTGGACCGCCTGCGCGACGGCATTCCCATGCTGGTGGACCTCGAGCACGGCGGCGAGACCCTGGAGCGCCGGTTCCTCGACTTCGCCGCCGGCGCCGTCTACGCCCTGGCCGGGCACATCGAACGGATCGCCCCGCACGCCTACCTCGTCGTGCCGGCGGGCGTGGAGCTGCCCGTCGAGGACGTCCACCACCTGCGGGAGACGTACCTCGGGCGCGGCCACAGCACCGCGCCCGGCATCAGCGTGCGGCGTTCTTGACGAACTGCGGGCGGTAGGACGACTCGTCCCCGGCGAGGTACGAGCCGCGCACGTGCCGGCGCACGGCCGAGTCGTCGGTCGCCCGTGCCGCCGCGTGCCAGGTGTAGGCGTCGTGGAGCAGGACGTCGCCCCGGTCGGCGTACACCGCGATCTCGCCGGGGACCTTCTCGAACCCGAGCGGCATCTCGAACGGCGGCGGCGTGTCGGTGTACCCGCAGGCCGGGCGGGCGTCGGCCGGGACGGCCACACCGTTGATGTTGCGGTACGGGGCGGGTGTGGCCCACTGGTGGCTGCCGGGCACCATCCGCAGGAAGCCGTTCGCCGGGCTCGTTGCGTCGATGTGGATGGTGAACGCCAGCCCGGGCCAGATGTCCAGGCTGGGCATCGCCTGCCAGTCGGAGTGCCACCCGATGCGGCTGTAGCCGGACTCGCGGCCCGGGCGGGCGTCCTGGTAGATGATGCCGGCCTTGTCCGAGTCGTTCAGCCAGATTCCCGGGCCCGCCCCGGGACCGATCAGGTTACGGACGACGTCCACCAGCACCGGATGGGCCGCCGCCGCGCGCACGGACGGCGCGAGCTCCTCGACGTGCTCGACGTAGTTGACGAAGCGCGCGGCCTTGCCGGCGTCGTCGAGGTACTGGGTGGAGCCGTGGCGAGCGGGAAGACCACCGGAGAGCACGCCGGCCTGGGCGGCGGCGCACTCGGTCTCGATCTGGGTGGTGAGCGGCTCGCCCAGGACGTCGCGGAGGATCACGAACCCGTACCGCCGGTAGAACGCCACGATCTCGTCCAGATCGAGCTCGCCCGGATCAGGCTGGCCCGGATCGAGCCCGGCGGCCGCCACCGGCGGGGCGGCGTCCGTGGGCCGAAAGGCCCCCAGCTCGGCGAACGGTGTGAGCACGGACGATCCCATCGATTGCCTCCAGCGGCACGTCGGACGGTGCCGGACAGATGTCGGGCGGATGCCTGGCGGTGTGGCCAGGTGCCTGACGATGTGAGCGGATGCCTGACGGCGTGGTCAGCGGCGACCGGACCGGTGCGAGCTGGAGCCGCCGGCGGTGCCGCTCGAGCTCGACGTCCGCCGCTCGCACTCCCACTCGTGGTCGTCATCATCCCATTCGGCCACGTAGCCGGCCCGGCAGCTCGGCTTCGGCGGGCGGTCCGAGCAGGCGGCCAGTCCTGAGGACAGTCCCAGGACCGTGACCAGGGTGAGCGCGACTCGGGCGCTGATGCCCCCGGGCCGCGCGGGTCGCCCCGAGCTCAGAACAGACACGGTCATCCCCCATCTCCGACGCGGCCGGACCGCTGCCGGCCGCATTTCAGGCCTGCCGCCGGCTCCGCGGCGACGGCCGCAAACGCTGCCATATCCGGGAGCTCACGATGGTGGATCTGTCGCCGACGTGACCTGCTGCCGGACCCGGTCCGGCGGTCGATTGCGACGGCGCACGCGATCCGGACCGCCGGCCCGGGCCGGGGGCACAGGGCGTGGTGGGCAAAGATAGGCGGATGGACGCGGACCCACCAATGACAGGTCACGTGGAGGCACGGGCAGCGCTGCTGCTCCTGGCCGACGGGCGTCTACCCGCCGGCGGGCATGCCCACTCCGGAGGCGTCGAGGCCGCCGTGCTCGACGGGAGCATCACCGGACTCAGGGACCTCGCCGAGTTCCTTCGCGGCCGCCTCGCGACGTCCGGGCTGCTCGCCGCGTCCTTCGCGGCGGCGGTGTGCCGGTCGGTCCGTGCGGCCGGCCCCGCTACCGAGCTGGCGGCGGACGTCCTCGCCGTCTTCGAGGCCGAGGTCGACGCCCGCACGCCCTCGCCCGCCCAGCGGGCCGCCAGCCGCGCGCAGGGCCGCACCCTGATGCGGGTGGCCCGCGCGGCCTGGGCGGTCCCGGCGCATCCGGCGGCGCCACACCACTGTGTCGCGCTCGGCATCGTCGCCGCCGCGGCCGGGCTCGAGCCGCGGGACGCGGCGCTGGCGGCCGCCCACGCGTCCGTCAACGGCCCGGCGACGGCGGCCGTCCGCCTGCTCGGGCTCGACCCGCTGGCCGTCACCGGTGTCCTCGCCGAGATCGCCGCCGAGGTCGACCGCATCGCGGCGGCCGCCGACACGGCGTCGGCGCTGCGCGCCCCGGAGCGCCTGCCCGCCGGGAGCGCGCCCCAGCTGGACCTGCTGGCCGAACGGCACCGCACCGCCGAGGTCCGGATGTTCACCTCCTGATGGAGCTACCGGGTCAGCGGGCGGCGGGCCGCGCGCTGGCGGCGAAGGCCGCCGCGGTCAGCTCCCGGAAGCAGCGCAGGGCGCCCTCGCCCTCCAGATGACCGGAGATCTCCAGGCTGACCGCCCCGTGGGCGGCGGCGTGCAGGAGACGGGCGACCGGCTCCGGATCGTCGCCGCCGAGCAGCCCGGCGGCCATCGCGTCGCGCACCGCGTCGACGAGGACGGCCAGGCTCGCGCGCGCCACCCCCAGCGACTCCGGGCCGGGCTCGTAACCGGGCACGGCCCGCTCGAACATGACGGCGTAGAACGACCGGTCGGTGAGCGCGCTGCGCCGGTAGGCGTGGGCCAGCTCGTGCAGGCGGACGAGCGGGTCGGCTGCCACGACGGCCTCGAGCCGGGCCCGCAGCCGCTCGAACCCCTCCCGGTAGAGCGCGTCGGCCACGCCGTCCTTGCCGCCGAAGACCGTGTAGAGCACGGTGGTCGACGCGCCGATCGCCGTGGCGACACGCCGCATCGTCAGCGCCTGCGGGCCGGCGCTGACCAGCAGCTCGGCGGCCGCCTCGACCGCCTCCCGCCGCAGCGCCTCCCCCGCCGCGGCACGGGAACGGCGGCCGGCCCCGTCCGCGGCCCGCCCCCGGGCACACGCGCGCGCCCCCCCCCCCCCCCCCCCCCCCCGGCCCCGCGCCCCCCCCCGGGGGGGGGGGGGGGGGGGCCGCCCCCCCCCCCCCCCCGCCGCGGGCGGCGGGGGGTGCCGCCCGGGAACGGCTCGGCTCCTGGCGCGCCTCCCGCGATTGGCCGCCAGTGCCCACCGGCACCACCGGCCAGCACCACCTGGCGGTGCCGCTGGCGACCTTTACCGCGGCGTCGCTGCCACGGAACCGAACCGTTCCGATGCAGTAGACGACCGAGTCGCCTGATTCGTTGTCCTCCGTCCGGAAACTATTGTGGGAATCGTGACGAGGGTTACGCCGCCCTCGCGCGCGCGGGCGCACACCCGCAGGTCACCGAGGAACGATCCGGCCACATTCGGCGACAGATGTCACGCTTCGGCCAAATCCTGTCGCAACCAGTCGGGGCCGCAGCGCGTCAGACCTGTTGACGGGTTACCTCAAGGGCCGCGAGCCTCCGGGGGCTACCGCACGCCCGATCCATGTCACGACGGCAACACAATCCGACAACAACCACCAGTTGTGTCTGGTTGTGTCTTCCGGTCGTGCCTGGCGACCCGTCGCCGACCTCCGCCCGGTCACCCTCCAGCCGGGCGGAGGCCTCGGCAGCCCCGATCGCAGCCCCGACGCACCAACCAGCCACGCCCCGAGCCCGAGCCGCCCGGCCCGGGGGGGGGGGGGCCCGCCCCCCCCCCCCCCCCCCCCCCGCCGCCTTTAGCCGCGCGTCGCCCGCCGACGCCGGCACAGCCCGGGAGGCAGCATGACCGCAACGGACGAACGCACCCTCGGCGGCACCGCGGGCGGCGGGCCGCGCCCGCTGGAGGGGCTGCTCGTCGTCGGTCTCGAGCAGGCCGTTGCGGCACCGATCGCCACCCGGCACCTCGCGGACATGGGTGCCCGGGTGGTGAAGGTCGAGAACCCGCGCGGCGGGGACTTCGCGCGCCACTACGACGGCGCGCTCAACGGGATGGCGGCCCACTTCGTGTGGGTCAACCGCGGCAAGGAGTCGCTGACCCTCAACCTCACCGACCCGCGGGGAGCCGAGGCGCTCGAGCGGCTGCTGGGCCGGGCCGACGTCCTCATCCAGAACCTCGCCCCCGGGGCGGCGGCCCGGCGCGGCCTGGCCGCCGAGCAGGTGGTCGCCCGCCATCCGCGGATGGTCGCGGTCGACATCTCCGGCTACGGCGAGGGCGGTCCGCTGTCCCACAAGCGGGCCTACGACCTGCTGGTGCAGTCCGAGGGCGGGTCGTGCTCGGTGACCGGCGAGCCGGGCCGGCCGGCGAAGGCGGGCATCCCGATCATCGACCTCGCCACCGGGATGTACGCCCTGAGCTCGATTCTCGCGGCCCTCTACGCCCGCCGGGAGACCGGGCGCGGCTCGGCGATCTCGCTCAGCCTCTTCGACGTCGTCACGGAGTGGATGGGCTACTCCCTCAACTTCACCATGGGCACCGGTGTCGAACAGCAGCCGGCCGGGGTGGGCTCGCCCGCCGTCGCGCCCTATGGCGCCTACCCGACGGCGGACGGCCAGACCGTCGTCCTCGGCACCACCAACGACCGGGAATGGCAGCGGCTGGCCCGCACCGTCCTCGACCGGCCCGACCTGGCGGACGACCCGGCCTTCGCCGGCAACGCCGACCGGGTGCGCGAACGCGCCCGCCTCGACGAGGTGATCATCGCCTGGTCGAAGAGCGTCACCCTCGTGGAGGCCCAGGAGATCCTGGACAACGCCGAGCTCGGCAACGCCCGCCTCAACGGTGTCCAGGACGTCCTGGACCACCCGCACCTGCGTGAACGCGACCGCTGGCAGGAGGTCTCGACCCCCACCGGCACCGTCCAGGCGCTGCTGCCCCCGCCGATCGCCGCCGAGTGGACGCCCCCGATGGGCGCGGTCCCCGCCCTCGGTGAGCACACCGACGCCCTCCTCGCTGAGCTGGGCTACCCGACCGAGGAGATCGCGGCCCTGCGCCGCGACCGGGTGGTGTAACGCTCGCCCCGCACCCGAGAGCACGGGTGCGGATCGCCACCTTTCGGGCAAAACACTCGAAGCTCCGGGTAGCCTGCTCGCCCTTTCGTTTCGTCCTCGCCGTTTCGGGGGTCGATCCCGGGGGAATCCGGTCCGAAAGGGCGAGAAGGAGAGTAAAGGGCGAGCAGGCTGGCCCCGGAACCCCCGTGCCGGCTTCCGCGGAGCATCCACCCGGAAAGCCGAAGGGCCTTCTCGCGGGAACCGGAAC
>NZ_JALKFY010000270.1:0-247 GCF_023242985.1 Frankia sp. Mgl5
ATATCCAGGAGCCTCCATTCTTTAAAGATTTGTCACGCGCTTCAGGTCACATCGGAGAAATCAAAGGTGCGCGTACATTGGCCCTGTTCGGCGATTCCGTCACAACCGACCACATTTCTCCGGCAGGTAACATCTCGCCGACTAGCCCGGCAGGCCGCTACTTGCAAGAAAATGGCGTAGAACGCAAAGACTTCAACTCCTATGGTGCTCGCCGTGGCAGCCATGACGTGATGATGCGCGGTACGTT
>NZ_JALKFY010000271.1:0-247 GCF_023242985.1 Frankia sp. Mgl5
TGCCGGAACAGGCCCTGCCAGCGTCGAGATCTGGGGCACGCCCGTCGACCTGATCCGTCAGGCCAATGGCGCGGTGGCGCTCAGCTTCCGCTACCGCATCGATGCAGCGCCCAGTGATACGGTGCGTCTGTCGCTGGGCGGCGGGGCGGTCGATGTGACCAACCTGCTGAAATCGGCCCCGGCCGCCCGCTGGCAGGTGGCGCGCATCCCGCTGACCTGCTTCCGCACCGACGGCGGGGACCTGTCC
>NZ_JALKFY010000272.1:0-247 GCF_023242985.1 Frankia sp. Mgl5
GTATACCATGGAGTTAAATTGCTTTCCACGGCGGGTAGTCACATAAAAGTGTCCTTCCGGTTTGCGCAGCTCAGGCAGCTCGATCGGCAAAAGATTGCCGCGTCCGTCCGGGGTTGGGCAGATGCCGTCTTCACAAAGCCACGCGCCGCCCCACTGGAATACATCGCCCCGTTTCTTCAGATGCTGAATACCATCATAGTTGGGGTTAGCAACGGCAATTTCATCACGGATCTGCTGTGCCTCAGTG
>NZ_JALKFY010000273.1:0-247 GCF_023242985.1 Frankia sp. Mgl5
GCGTTCGACCGATGACTTTCTCCAGCTTTTCCTGGGTTCTCCGTTCAAGCGTACGCTCGAACTCCTGCAGTTCCCGTGGGCTGTCCGTCTTCTGTCCAGCGGGGACTTCTTCCACCCGTCCTTTAAGCATCACGTCAATATGAACGTTCCGGAACGAATCGGTGAAACGAATTTGCCGCTCGGTTTTGATACTGCCGAGCACGACATCCGCCGCTGGCAGCGGCACCGTCTTTTGAACGCCTCTCTT
>NZ_JALKFY010000274.1:0-247 GCF_023242985.1 Frankia sp. Mgl5
GACCAAACTGTGCAGACAAATCGACCGAACAGTTCCCGATTGACCGCGCGTCAGTGTCCATGGCTTCGTCGCGGCGACCGGCCGAATAATGGATGCGGCCGTAAGGCCGACGACAGCGAATCGCAACCTGCGGCTCGCCGCAGTGCACGATTTCCGGCATCCGGAGCCTTCGACGGCCGGGCGTCGACCGGTGCCGCGCCGGCCCGCTGCGGGATTCGCCGCAGCGCGCAAAAGCGGCTTCATATAT
>NZ_JALKFY010000275.1:0-246 GCF_023242985.1 Frankia sp. Mgl5
CCACCTGATAGCCGCGCCCGTTCATTTGGCCAAAGCGACCTACATCAAGGCTGTCCAGACTGACCGTGACACGGTGCAAGCCCGCCTCTTTTAATGCTTGCGCATGCTGAGCCAGGAGGGAACCATTGGTGGTCATCGCGATATCCTTTACGCCTTCCACCTGACTGATCATCTCAATCAGGCGAGGCAGATTTTTGCGCATCAACGGCTCTCCGCCCGTGATTCTGATTTTTTCCACACCTAATG
>NZ_JALKFY010000276.1:0-246 GCF_023242985.1 Frankia sp. Mgl5
GTGCAAGGCCGCGCGGCCGCAGCCGCCACAGCATCCACGCGCCGAGCGCGAAACCGCACGCGTCCGCGGTGGCGGTCGCTGCGCCGATGCCGGCGATGCCCCAGCCGAAACCGTACACGTAGAGCAGCACGGCGCCGATGTTCACCGCGTTGATGAACACCTGCGCGACGAGTGCGAGCCGGACGCGCTGCACGCCCAGCAGGTAGCCGAGCACCACGTAGTTCGCGAGCGCGAACGGTGCGCTCC
>NZ_JALKFY010000277.1:0-246 GCF_023242985.1 Frankia sp. Mgl5
CCAGCTTCACGAGGCCTGTTACCTCTTCCGCCTGCAGGCTGTACTCTCGCAGGGATTGATTGCAAGCATAGAGAAACACATGGCAAAACTCATTGTCGATCAGCTCCCCATCCCTGCCGCTATCCGGGATAACTCCTACCGGAAGCAGTTGATCAAACCGCACCGACAGGCCCAACTCCTCCGCAAGTTCGCGAATTCCGTCAGCCACCTCTTCACCTGCCAACAGATGACCGGCACAGGTAATGT
>NZ_JALKFY010000278.1:0-246 GCF_023242985.1 Frankia sp. Mgl5
GTACTGGAGTGTGACCGATAATTCGCCATCCTCCCGGAGATGAAACGGAATATATCCCCGTCTGTGATCCGGCAATGCCGATGGAACCGGCTGGAATAAAGGTACGCGGTGTTTCCAGACGCGGCGTTGAGATTTGCGGCGGAAGCCCGCCCAGATAAGGAAAGCCAGGAGAGAAGCCGAGCATATAAACCCGATAGTCCGCTGAAGAGTGCAGCTCGATTACCTCGACCGGCGTGAGTTGATGAT
>NZ_JALKFY010000279.1:0-246 GCF_023242985.1 Frankia sp. Mgl5
GTCTTGCCCACACCTAAGCATGAGTTGTTCCCGGCATGCAAACGACCCGAAACGTAGCGGAGAAGACTGGTTCTCCCTGGACCTTCGTCTCTACTCGAACCTTGCTTTCATCGCCGTTTCGGCTGCGGACAATCGCTTTGGCAACAAGCCTTTCCCCCAAGTGCACAGGGCGGATAAAACGGATGCGCGCGGTGGCCGTCAAAGCAACGTCAGCGTTGATAACAGCGACAGCGAGCGAGTTTGCCT